>CACJRK010000007.1 GCA_902595795.1 uncultured Pelagibacteraceae bacterium | reverse complement strand
TGATAAACAGAGATTATTTAAAAAACTTAAATGACGCTCAAAAAAAAGCGGTATTACACACAGATGGGCCACTTTTAATTGTTGCTGGAGCAGGATCGGGCAAAACAAAAGTTTTAACCTCAAGAATTGCTAACATAATAATAGAAAAAAAGGCTTTTCCTAATCAAATTTTGGCAGTTACCTTCACTAATAAAGCAGCTAAGGAAATGCAAAATAGAGTTAGTAATCTACTCGGATCATCTGCAGTAGGGCTTTCATGGCTTGGAACATTTCATTCTATTTGTGTAAAATTATTAAGAAAACATGCATCAGCAGCAAACCTTAACTCTAACTTCACTATAATTGACACCGATGATCAGATCAGACTTATTAAAAACATCTGTAAAGCTGAAAATATTGATATCAAACAATTATCACCAAGATTTATACTAGCAATAATTGATAGATGGAAAAATAAAGGATTTTATCCTAACGAAGTAGTAATAAATAAAAAAGATATTTATGAAAAAACAATTATTCCACTTTATAAAATCTATCAACAAAAATTGATTGATTTGAATTCTTGTGATTTTGGAGATCTTATTTTGCATGCTGTAAAAATATTAGAATTTAATTCTGATATTAGAGAAATATATTCAAAAAACTTCAGATATATTCTAGTTGACGAGTATCAAGATACAAATTTTATACAAAGTAAGTGGCTCAATCTACTTTCAGAAAAAAATAAAAATATTTGTTGTGTTGGAGATGATGATCAATCAATTTATAGCTGGAGAGGTGCAGAGATAAAAAATTTTTTAGAATTTGACCAAGTTTACAAAAATACAAAAGTAATAAGATTAGAACACAATTATAGATCGTCACAAAATATTTTATCCGTAGCCTCAAACCTAATTTCTAATAATCAAAATAGAGTTGGCAAAACATTAATTACTACTATGGAAGAAGGTGACTTAGTTCAATTAAATTGTTTTAAAAATGGTAAAGATGAAGCAATTGGTATCTCAGATGAAATAGAAAAAAAAATTAAAAAAAAATTCTCTTATAATAATATTGCAATCCTTGTGAGAGCTATTTTTCAAACACGTGAGTTTGAAGAACGTTTCCTTAAAATTGGAATGCCTTACAGAATTTTAGGTGGTACGAAATTTTATGAAAGAGCTGAAATAAAAGATTGTGTTGCTTATCTAAGGTTAATTTATCAAGAAAAAGATGATCTCGCCTTTGAAAGAATAATAAATAATCCAAAGAGATCATTAGGAGATAGCACTTTAAAAAATATTCATGAATTTGCTAAAGTAAATAATTTAAATTTAGAAAGGGCATCAATTAAAATGTTGGAACAAAATTTGATTAAACCAAAGGCTAAAATTGGTTTAAATTTATTTATAAATTCTTTATCAAAATGGAGAAATGATTTAATTGTTAAAAAAATAAAACACATAAAACTATTGCAAATTGTTTTAGATGAATCTGGATATTCTGCCATGCTAAAAAATAAAAAAGATGTAGATAACGAAAATAGATTAGAAAACATCAAAGAATTATTAAGTGCTATGAAAGAATTTGATAATTTAGAAAGTTTTTTGGAACATGTTTCTTTAGCAACTTCAGTTGACCAAGAATGGGATGGTGAAAAAATAAATATGATGACTATGCATGCTGCAAAAGGATTAGAATTTGATGTAGTTTTTCTCCCAGGTTGGGAAGAGGGATTATTTCCTCATCAAAAATCTCTTGAAGAAAAAGGTCAAAATGGCTTAGAGGAGGAAAGACGTTTGGCATATGTAGGAATAACAAGGGCCAAAAAGAAAGCTATAATATCTTTTTCGATGAATAGATTTTATCAAGGAGATTGGATAGATAGTATGGCCTCAAGGTTTATAGATGAACTACCTGAAAAAAACTTAGATAAAAATTCATTTTTTGATGAGGAAACAAATAAAGAAGAAGATTTTGAGTTTAATCAAGATTTTGAAATAGAAGAAGGTACTAGAAGCCCTGGTTGGATAAGATACCAAAAAAGAATTAAATGAATAAACATATTCAAATATTAAGAAAAAAATTTGAAAAATATAAAATTGATGGATATGTCGTACCGAAAAATGACGATTATTTTACAGAATATTCAAAAATTAACAGATTAAAAATTATCTCAAATTTTAGTGGCTCAGCTGGATTAGCTATAATATTAAAAAAGAAAAACTATCTCTTTACTGATGGGAGATATACAATTCAAAGTCAAACCGAAAGTGGAAGAAATTTTAAAATTCATGGATTTGAAAAATTAATAAACTGCAATTTATTTAAAAATTTAACTTTAGGTATTGACCCTAAATTATTTACAAATTCTCAAATTAAAAAATTTTTTTTAAAAAATAATAAAATCAAATTCATTAATAAAAATTTAATTGATGAGATTAAAAAACAAAGAGAGAACTTTAAAATCCCTTTTTTTTCGTTAAATAAAAATATAGTCGGTGAAAGCGTCAATTCTAAAATAAACAAAATTTCAAAATATCTAAAAAAAAATAAAGCAGATTATATTTTTATAAGTGCTCCAGAAAATGTTGCGTGGATATTAAATATTAGAGGAGGAGATGGTCCAAATAGTCCAATTCCAAATTCAAGGTTAATAATAAGTAAAACAAGAAAAATATTATTAATTGGTAAAAAAGAAAAGTGTAAAAAATTAATAAAAAATAAAAATATTAAATTAAATCAAATTTTAGATGTTAATGAATTTCAAAATAAAATTTTTAAACTTAAGGGAAAAAAATTTATAATTGATGACAAATCGTGTTCAATATTTTTTGAAAATTTAATTATTTCAAAATTTAAAATTGTTAGTAGAGAGGATCCTTCTTATTTTTTAAAAGCAATTAAAAATAAAGTAGAGATTAATAATATGATTAATGCTCATATTTTAGATGGTGCCGCTTTAACAAAATTTATTTATTGGATAAAAAAAATTAACAAAAAAAAAATTACTGAAGTGGAAGCAGCTAAAAAATTAGAAAAATTTAGAAAAATGAATAAAAGTTTTCTTTATCCTAGCTTTGATACAATTGCAGGTTCTGGAAAAAATGGTGCTATCGTACATTATCGTGCAAAAAGAGGAAATTGCAGAAATATAAATAAAAAAGATATCTTTCTTTGTGACTCAGGAGGACAATATAAATATGGCACAACGGATGTAACAAGAACAATTTGCTTTTCAAATCAAAGCCAAAACATAAAAAATATTTTTACCAAAGTCTTAAAAGGCCATATTGCTGTTGCTATGACTAATATCAATAAAGACAATATTGGAAAAAAAATTGATAAAAGAGCAAGAAAATTTTTAAGAGAGATCAATTTAGATTATGAGCATGGCACAGGCCATGGAGTAGGTTTTTTCCTAAATGTTCATGAGGGCCCACAATCGATAACCAAGATAAATAAAGTTAAAATAAAGCAAGGAATGATCATAAGCAATGAGCCTGGTTACTACAAGGAGAACCATTTTGGAATACGAATAGAAAATTTAGTTTATGTAGATAAAAAAAATGGAAAATTATTTTTTAAAAATTTAACAATGGCACCTATTGAAAAAGACTTAATTAATTTTGATTTATTAACTATTTCTGAAAAAAATTATTTATTTAAGTATCATTTGGATGTATACTCAAAAATATCAAAATATTTAAAAAAAAATGAAAAAAAATGGTTAGCTAGTCTTATTTAGCATTTTTAAAAAATCATCCTGATTTATAATTTTAATTTTAAGTTCTTTGGCAATTTCAACTTTTCTTTTAGTTGGTTTTTCTCCTGTAATTAAATAATTTAGTTTATTTGAAACTGTGCTAACAGTACTTCCTGAATTTTCTTCAATTAATGACTTAACTTCAGCTCTGCTAATTCCAATTAATTTACCTGTCACTAAAAATGATTTATTTTTTAATAATCCGTTTAGTTTTGTAACTGCAACATTTTGTATTGACAAAATTTTTCCTAGTTCGTCTAAAACTTTTACATTTATTTCATTTGCAAAAAAACTTTTCATTGAAGATACTTGAGTTTCTCCAATTCCATCAATATTTAATAAATCATCAAAATTTTTTGTTTTGGAAAGTTTTTGAAATTTTAAAAAAGATATAAAATGTTTTGATAATAATTTTGCATTTTCTAATCCTATATGTCTAATACCCAAAGAAAATATGAATCTTTCTAGAGAAATATTTTTTTTTTGATTTATAGAGTACTTTAAGTTTTCAACAGATAGACTTCCCCATCCTTCAAGTTTTTTGATTTTTTTATAATCTAATTTAAATATATCTTGTGGAAATTTTATTAATTTTAATTTCCAAAATCCTTCGATTATCTTTTTTCCAAGACCATCTATATTAAATGCATCTTTTGAAACAAAATGTTTTAATTTTTCAATTGAAATTTGATCGCAATAATAACCTTCACTAGAACATCTTCTCACTGCATCAATTTTTTGTGTAACTTTATTAAACTCCTTTTCTGTTTTTGAGCCACATGAAGGACACTTATTTGGGAAAACAAATTTAACACTATTTTTTTTTCTTTTGTTAATATCAGCTGATAAAATATGTGGAATTACATCTCCTGCCCTCTCAACAGTTACTGTGTCACCAATTCGAATGTCTTTTCTATTAATTTCATCTTCATTGTGTAAAGTTGCATTAGAAACTAACACTCCACCAATATTAATAGGTTTAATTTTTGCTACTGGTGTTAGAGCGCCTGTCCTGCCAATTTGTATTTCTATACTTTTAATGACAGAAATTGCTTTATTTGAAGAAAATTTATGAGCTATAGCCCATCTTGGTGCATTAGCTACATTTCCAAGTCTTTTTTGAAGCTTAAAATTATTAACCTTATAAACGATACCATCAATATCAAAACCTAATTCAGATCTTTTTTTTTCTATTTCTTTATAATTAATTAATAAATTTTTTACTCCGGTAATAAGTTTATTTAAAGGGTTGGTCTTAAAGCCCCATTCATTTAGTTTTTTTAAATATTCAAATTGATTTTCTATATTTAAACCTTTCTCGTAACCAAACGTATAAGCAATAAATTTTAAAGGAATTTTACTGGTATCCTCAGGATTTTTTTGTCTTAAAGATCCAGAAGCAGCATTCCTTGGATTAGCAAATTTTTCTTGCAAAGTTAGAAAGTCATTATTTTGAATAAAAACTTCACCTCTAATATCAATTTCTCTAGGGAAATTTTTTTTTAAAATTTTTTTTGGTATATCCTTTATAGTCTTAAGATTAGCAGTAATATCTTCTCCTTCCTTACCATCACCTCTTGATAATCCTTTTGTTAATTTCCCATCTACATAGGTAATTGATGCGGAAATACCATCAATCTTCGGTTCTGCACTATAAGAAATTTTATAATCATCTTTTTCAGAAAGAAAATTTAATATTCTTTTTTCAAAATTCAAAAGATCCTCTTCGCTAAATGCGTTAGCAAGAGAAAGCATAGGCGCTCTATGTAGCGATTTTTTAAAATTTTTTGAAGGTTTGTATCCAACAACCTTTGAAGGTGAGTTTTTTGATTTTAAAAAATTATAATTATATTCTAATAATAAAATTTCAGCTTTTAAATCATCATATACTTTATCTGAAACTTTTGGTTCACTATTATCATAATAAAATTTATTATAATTATTAAATAAGTCTATTTTTGCTTTGTATTGATTTTCTATTTTTTTTTTATTCATCTCAATTGAATAGAGATTTAAATTTTTTTAAAATTGAAGTTTTCAATTTATCTTTACTGGTAGATTTGACATTTTTATTTTTTTCATACATTTTATCAAAAATAATATAAGATTTTTCATACCATTCGGAAGACCTATAATTATAACCGAGTGTATTAGCGTATTTTTTAGCTTCATCTTCTAGACCAATTATATAATGAAGTTCTACAAGTCTATGAAGTGCCTCTTCTACATATATAGTTGTATCATGTTTATCAGTAACTGTTCTAAATCTGTTTATAGCAGCGATCCATTTTTTTTTATCTAAATAATATCTTCCTAAATAGATCTCTTTTGCGGCTAAAATATCCTCTATTAAATCTAGTTTGAACTCTGCATCAATTGCAAAATCCGTTTGAGGATAATTTTTTACTACGTTTAAAAAAATTTTTTTAGAGTCGATAATCGATTTTAGATCTTTTTTTTCGTCAACAATTTGTTCATAAAAACATAATCCTAATAAATATTCTGCATAATCAATATTTTCATGATTTGGGTAAATTTTGATAAATCTTTCTAGTTCAGCTATTGCATCACCGTAATAATTTTGTGAATAATATGAATATGCTGCCATTAATGCTGCCTTAGGCGCATACTCAGATTGAGGAAATAAAACCTCTGCCTCATTAAATTTTTTTGCAGCATATAGAACGTCACCTCTTTTTAATTCTTTTAATCCTTCTTGGTAAGCTTCAATCATTTGGAGCTCTATATCTTTTTCTTTAATTATTGACTTCTCAACATTTTTTTTTGAACAGGAAACAAAAAATACAAACAATAAAAAAATTAAAATAAATTTAATTCTATACATGGAAACTTATACTCTTATTTATTATATTTTAAAATATCTCTTTGAGTTAAGCTATAGATCTTAATAAATTTTTATTAATCAAGGTGTGAGGAAGGTTTTTTTCTCTTATTTCAATTATTGAAAAATTATTTGTGTCATTAAATACTTTTCTTAATAATTGATTTGTTAAAAAATGACCTCCTTGGGAGCATTTGACATCTCCAATAATTCTAAATCCAGATGTATACAAGTCCCCAATACAATCAAGAATTTTATGGTTTACAAATTCTTTTTCATTTCTTAAACCTTCTTTATTTAGAATTTCTTTACCTTTAACTACAATTGCATTATCCAAGCTTCCACCTTTTGCCAATCCATTTTTTTTTATCAGTTCTATATCTTCAAATAGACAAAAAGTCCTTGAATTATAAACATCAGTCAAATCATCTTCGTAAATCTTAAATTTATTTCTTTGGTTACCAATAACCTGATTTTCAAATTTCAAAGCAAAGTCTATATTCAAACTTAATTTTGACGGCGAAATTGAAATTATTCTTTCGTTATCAACAAATTCTATTTTTTTATTGATCTTAATAATCTTTATTGGTGTTTCGCTTATTTCAAAACCAGACACAATTATTTTTTGAATAAATTCTTTTGCCGAACCATCTAAAATTGGAACTTCTTCATTGTCAATTTCAATTATTGCATTATCAATTCCTAATCCAAATAATGCACCCATTAAATGCTCAATTGTTGAAACTTTTACTCCATATTCATTTTCAATAGTCGTGTTTAAAGATGTGTTAGTAACATTAAGAAAATTTGGATAAACAAGATTTTTATTATTTAAATCAATTCTCTTAAAAACTATCCCTTCATTTGGGTAAGCTGGTTTAATTGTTACATTAGCTTTCAAACCACTATGTAAGCCAATACCACTAAACTTTACTATTTCTTTAATTGTTTTTTGGGTTAAATAAGACACCCTAGCTTTTTAATTGAAATGAATTTTTTTTTAAAAACAATAAATATTACCAGAAATGACAAATTTAACTAAAAAAGTTAAAAAATTTTTCAAAAATTCCCTTATTTTTGGCATTTTTAGGTATTAGAATAATCTCATCTTTATTATCACCACTATTTAATTTGTTAGCGGCTATCGGTAGTTCCATAGTTTTATCTTTAAAATAATTTATCACATAATTTCCATCAAAAAATTTTAATATTTTTATTTGATATTTCTCTAAAATTTTATCAAATTGAAAAACTAAGTTATTGGATATTGTTATAAAATCAATTTCCAAATATTCAGATATAATTTCATTATTTAAAAGAGAAAAATTTTTATCATTTTTCATATTATTATGTTTTAACAAGATATGCATAATAGTTTGACTTTGATAATTTTCATTAATTAAACTTTTTAATTCTATTAAAATATTTTTTAAACCTTTATTTGATTTATTTTCTAGAGTATTTTTTTTTCCTACTTTAATTGTTAAATTTTTTTTATTTTTTATAATTAAATATATATTTTTTACAAATATACCATTTAGCTTTTCGATTTGATGAATATTTTTATCTAAAAATTTTGATAATTCACTAAAATCTTGAAAATCAAAATGATCTTTTAATTCAATTTCATCTTTATATAAATTTATTCTTTTATTTTTATCAAATAAATAAATTTCAAATTTTTTCTTTGATATAAAAAGATAAGTTTCAAGATTAAATTCTTCAACCATTTAAAATAATTTGATTTTTAATTCTTGCATCAATTATTTTAATATCCTTAAATTCTTCGCTATGCAAAAACTCTACTGCTAATTTAAGAGACTCACCAATATTATTAATAGATAATTTTATGATTATATTGCTTTTAAGTTCTAAATCCCATCTTTTTGACGGATAAAAAAATATATTTTTAATTTCGCTATAAGAAATTTGAGATTCATCTATAATTTTTTTTAAATTTAAAAATTCATCTATATCTGGATTTCCAAAAATAAATGGTAATTTTTGATTTAAAATTTTCTTTTCAGATAGTTTTCCATTTGATCCAATCAAATATACTTTTCCTTTATGGCGTATTTGAGCGAAAAAATTTGTTTTTTTAATTTTAATATCTAAAGTTGATGGATATATTCTAAAAATTTTATAATTTTCAATAATAGAATTTTCTTCAAACACATCTTTAATTTCATTAATATTTATGAAAAAAAAATTATCTAAATTTAAATTTTTTAATTGTTTTAAAATGTATTGATTGTTTTCATTATCTAAACCTGAAATATTAATTGTTTTAATTTGATTAAATTTAACATTTTTTAATTGAAGATTATTTATAGATCCAAGTGCTATAAGTAAAAAAAAGTAAATTAAAACTTTTTTACCTTTTCGCTGATGCATCTTTTAAAATCCATTCAATTAATTTGATAAAGCTAATTCCTTTATAGGCTGCTATTTCTGGTACAAGTGACAACTTTGTCATTCCTGGTTGGGTATTAATTTCTAATAAATAAAATTTTTTTCTATAAAATTTAAAATCTGATCTAGTAACACCGTTACATCCAATTACTCTATGAGCCTTATAAGCTATATTTAATATCTCATTTAATTTATTTTTCGTTAAATCCACAGGTATAATATGTTGAGTTTTTGCCTTTGAACTATATTTTGCCTTATAATCATAAAATTTTCTTTTTGGTCTTAATTCAATTGCACCTAATTTAGTATTCCCCATAATTGCAACTTGAATTTCTCTTCCCCCAATAAATTCTTCAATCATAACTTTTTTATAATTTTTGATAGAGTTTAAAGTTTTAAAAATATTTTTCTTATTGCAAATAAAAACATTAACACTTGAACCTTCATTAAGTGGCTTTACAACAACTGGAAATTTTAAAAACTTGTTTATTTTTTTCATTAAATCAGGATTTTTTTCATTGTACTCATATATAAAAAATTTTGGTGTACTTATTTTGTTTCTAATAAAAATTTTTTTTGATATTTCTTTATCCATTGCTATTGATGAGGCGACTACCCCAGAATGCGTGTAAGGAATTTTATAGTTTTCTAAAATAGTTTGAATATAACCATCCTCACCAAATTGCCCATGAAGTGCATTAAAGATTATATCTGGTTTAAATTTTTTAATTATTTTAGATAAATTAATATCAGGTTCAGAAATTCTAACTTTATATTTATTTTTTTTTAATTCCTTTGCTACTTGCAAACCTGTATCAAGACTAATGAGTCTTTCTTTTGATATCCCACCAGAGAGTATAAGTATTTTTTTTTTCAATCTATTCTAAAATTTTTATTTCAGTTTCTAACTTAACGCCTGTTTTTTCTAAAACACTCTTAGATACAAATTCAATTAAATTTTTCATATCTTTAAACTTAGCATTACCTTTATTTACAAAAAAATTACAGTGTTTTTCAGAAATTGATGCGTCGCCAAACGATTTCTCTAAAGGCACAGATTCTTTGATTAGTTGCCAAACTTTTTTTTTAGTCTGATCTATTGGATTTTTAAAAGTGCTACCGCTAGTTTTAATTTTGGTTGGTTGAGTAAGTTCTTTTTTTTCTTTAAGCAACCTCATCTCATTTTTGATTATATTTTTATCTTTTTTGAAACCTTTAAATGATGCGCTTAAAAAAATAAGATCTTCTGACAGGCCACTGTCTCTATATTTAAAATTAATCTCTTTTAAAGGAATCGTGATTACTTGTCCCAATTTACTTATTGCCTGAATAGAGATTAGAATATCTTTAAACTCCCTTTGAAAACAACCCGCATTCATTTTAATACCACCACCTACTGTACCAGGTATACATGACAGAAACTCAAATCCGCCCAAACTATTTTCCATAGCAAATTCTGATAATGATTTGTCTGAAACTGCGCTACCAGCCACTATAATTTCTTCAGAATGCATAGAAATATTATTAAAGTTGTGAGTAAGTCTAATTACGACCCCATCAAATTTACTATCAGAAATTAGCGTGTTTGAGCCAGCTCCTAATATAAATATTTTCTCTTGATTTTTAATTTTTTTAAGAAATTTAATTAAATCTTTCAAATTATCTGCCTTATAGAAAACTTTTGTTTTTCCTCCAATGTTAAACCAATTTTTTTTTTTTAAGTCATAATCTAACTTTAAATTATCTCTAAATTCATCCATTAATTCATTAAGTTCAACTTTCATGATAATAAACTAGGCAATTCTCGCATCCAGCTTGAGATAGTTCCCGCACCCATTCCTATAACTATTTTTTTTCCATATATGTTTGCTTTAATAAATTTAGCTAATTGAAATTTATCATCTACTAGAAATAATTGAACTTTTGAATTTTTAATTATTTCTTTTGAAAAATTAATATAATTAAATCCAAGTTTAATTTTTTCTCCTGCAGTATAAATCGGAAATAAAATAACTTTATCAGCATTTTTAAAAGCGAATGTAAACTCCTTTTTTAAATCCTTTAGTCTCGATATCCTATGTGGTTGAAAAATACATATTTTTTCATAATTTTTATAAACGTTCTTTACACCATCTAATACTTCTGTAATTTCTGTTGGATGATGAGCATAATCATCGAAAAAATCTACATTATTAAAACTGAAAATTTTATTAAATCTTCTTTGAACCCCTCTAAAATTTTTAAGACCCTTTTTAATATTTTTAATCGGAAGACCTACAGTTAATGCTAATGCTGCAGCAGCTACAGAGTTTTTAATATTATGTTTACCAATCAAAGGAATTTTGAATCTTTTAATTAATTGATTTTTTTTATTTGGTAATTTTATTTTTAGATCAAATTCAGAGCTTTCCCTAAATTGTTTTATATTCTTAATACAAAAATTAGATTTTATATCCAAACCATAAGTATAAAAATTTTTATTATTAATACTTTTAATTAAATTTTTATTATTTTTGTCATCTAGACAAATAAATGATTTTCCAAATGAGGGAACCTTGTTAACAAAATTTTTAAAATATTTGTTAAGTTCATCCATTGAATTGTAATAATCCATATGTTCTCTATCGATATTTGTAATTATTGAATAAGTGGGAGGTATAAAAATAAAACTTCCATCAGACTCATCAGCTTCTAATATAGACCATTCACTTTTTCCAAGTTTGGCAGAATTATTTATTGAATTAATTACTCCACCATTAATAATTGTTGGGTCTATTTTAGTCTCTTGGAATATCGAAGCTATCAAAGATGTGGTAGTTGTTTTTCCATGTGAACCAACCACAACAATATTTTTTGTTAAAGAAACAATATTAGCCAGCATTTCTCCTCTTTTATAAATGGGTAATTGTTTTTTTTTGGCTTCAATAAGCTCAGGATTATTTTTTTTAATAGCCGAAGATACTACCAATATTGTTGCCTTATCTATATTTTGCTTCTTATGTCCAATAGAAATTTTTATTTTTTCTTTTTTAAGTCTCTCAATATTTTTATTGTTTGAAATATCACTTCCTTGAACTTTAAAACCCTTTCCTTTCATTATAAGCGATAAGCCACTCATGCCTATGCCACCTATTCCAACAAAATGTATTAGTTCTGATTTTGCTAATTTAATTTTCATCAATAATTTTTAATATTTTTTGATTAACATTATTCCAAGAGTTTTGATAATTTAATTTCTGTAAATTATTTTTTTTAATCATAAAATCATTAGGTTTATTGATTAGTTCTAATAAAAATTTCTCAAATTTTTGATCATCAAAACTATTTTGATCTATTATCCAGCAACAATCTTGGTCTTTATAATATTTTGCATTTTCATACTGATGATTATCTTTTGATGATGGAAGTGGTATTGCTATGAATGGAATATTTAAGATAGACAATTCAGCTAAACTAGAAGCGCCTGCTCTTGTAATACATAAATCGCCTTGCTTTAAAATTTCATTAAGATTGTGATCAAAACTAAAAACTTTACTTTCAATATTATTTTGAGAATAAAAATTTCTTAAATAGTTAATGTTTTTATCACTTGTTTGATGAATAATTTTTAAAGAAACATCTTTAGCTATACTTACAAATGATTTATTGAGAAGTTCATCAAATATTTTTGCACCCTGGCTACCTCCAATAATTATAATAGTGAATATATCGTTCTTTTTGAGATGCGTATTTGATTCATAATATTCTTTTCTAATTAAAGGTTTAATTATGGTTAGTTTTTGATTAACTCCATATGGTAAATTAATTAAATTCTTTGAATAGCATATTAATTTTCTAGAAAAATTTAAGAAAAATTTATTTGCTCTTCCCAGAACCATATTCGGTTCAATTAAAAATATTTTAATACCTAATATTTTTGCTGCTATACAGAGCGGCAAAGACATATAACCTCCTGTTGAAATTAAAATTGAAATATTATTTTTATTTAAAATAAAAAAAGATTTAACAGTTAGAAATAAAATCTTTATTAATGAAAAAGGAAGTAGAAAAAAATTATTTAACTTTGGAGTATTGATTACTACTGTATTATAATTTTTATCTAGATACGTAAGACCTCTTAGATCAGAAGTGATCAAAGTTTCATAAGTATTCTTTAAATGATTATATATTGTAATTGCTGGTATCACATGTCCTCCTGAGCCACCTGTAGAAATTAAAATTTTTCTTTTCATTTGTTAGCTTATTTTTCTTTTTGTTAAATTTAAAATTATTCCAGCAAGTATTGAAGTGCTTATTATTGATGAACCACCATAACTTAAAAAAGGTAATGTCATTCCAGTAGTTGGGAATAATCTTATGTTTACTCCAATATGAATAGTGGCTTGCATTAATATTAAACTAATAGATCCAATTAAAATAAGTTTAGTTTTATCATTTGTTTCAAAACTTATTTTTTTAAAAACCATATAAATTAGGATTAAAAACAATAATAATATTAATATTATGGCAACAACACCAAACTCTTCAGAAATTACTGAAATAATATAGTCAGTATGAGCTTCGGGAACTCTATTTTTAAGAACTCCTTCACCTATACCTTTTCCAAAAAAACCTCCACTTGTAATTGACTCTATTGCTTTATCAGATTGAAAATTATGAGTACCTGTTTCTCTATTAAAAAATGAAAAAATACGTCCTTGGATATAATCAAACTTAGGAACAAAAATAATAAGATAAGCAAGCAAAGATGCACCAACAATAAATATTGCTAAAAGAATATATATATTAATTCCTGATGTGAAGATTAGAGCTGCCCAGCAAAATATTACTAATAAAGTTTGGCCAATATCTGGTTGAGCTATTAAAAGTAAAGAAATAACAGATATCAAAATAATAGATATCAAATACTTAAATAAAATATTTGATCTAATATCACAAAAAATAGTTGCTAAAATTATTATCAAAAATGGTTTTAAAACTTCTATAGGCTGAAATCTTGGTAAGAAAAATAAGTCTATCCATCTTTTAGATCCTTTAACTTCAACACCAACGAATGGCACCAAAAATAAAGAAATAAGTGAAATAAAAAAAAGAAAAATAGAGTATTTATATAATTGATCTGAATTTAAAGAGGAAAATATAAAAATAAGAGATATTCCAATTAACACATAAATTAAATGTTTAAAAAAAAAGAAATAACTATTAGTGTCTAATTTGTCAGAAGCTATTAAAGAAGTTGAAACTAAAGAAAAAAATAATCCAATAACAAATAATAAACTTATTAATATAAAAATAGATTTATCTATATTTTTCCACCATTGATAATAAAATTTATAAATAAAACTATCGCTTTGCATTTATATACTTTTTAATTATTTGATTAAAATAATACCCTCTATCTTCAAAATTTTTGAAACTATCGAATGAAGCTCCAGCTGGACTGAAAAAAATAATATTTTTTTTAGATTGTTTAATATTAATTTCTAAAAAAATAACTTTAAGAGTTTCTTGTAAATTTTTAAAATTTTTAATTTTTAATCTATTTTTTAAAATTTTTATAAATTTTCTATGATTTGATCCAAAAATATAAGCTTTGATATTTTTACACTTTATTTTTGATAGTTTAAATTTATCTCCTTTTTTGGGAATTCCTCCTAAGATCCAATATGCATCATTTAAATTTTTTAATATATTTTCCGAGGAAGCAAAGCTTGTAGATTTAGAGTCATTAATTATTGTAAGGTTTTTTTTATCAAATATAATTTGCTGCCTATAATCTAAGCCTTTAAATTTATTAATGGTTTTAATTAATTTTTTTTTATTGAGTTTTAATTTTGAAGCAATTTTAAATATGAATGATAAATTTTCTTTATTACCATCAGAGATAAAATATTTGTTAGTAATTTTATTAAACTCTTTATTCAAATTTGAAGTCTGAACTCTATAAATTTTTGAACTATATTTATTTTTTTTTAATTTTTTAGTGATCAGATCATCGTCTTTTTTTACATATGCAAAAGATCCTCTTATTTGAGATTTTAATAATTTAAATTTTGCGTTTATATAATTCTTTAAACTTTTATGTCTTTCAATGTGATCTGAAGTAATATTTAAAATTACTGCATATTTTGATCTAAATACGCTACTGTATTCTAGCTGATAAGAAGAAGCCTCTATTACAAATATTGTTTTTTTTGTAATATTTTTTTCTGATAATGCTGGATTACCAATATTTCCAATAAGTCTTGAGTCTCTTTTTTGATCGATTAAAGCATCATGTAAAATTTTAGCAGTTGTAGATTTACCATTAGTTCCAGTAATCGTAATGCTTTCATTGTTATAAAATGAAAACATAACATCAAGGTCGGTATGAATTTTTTTAAAATTTTTCTTTAAAAATTTTGATAATTTACAATTTGAGATATCAATACCAGGACTAATAATAATTCTATCAAAATTTATTTTTTGAATTTGCTCTAGTTTAATAATTTTTTTTTTAAGTTTTAATCTAATTTTTTGATTGTCATCAAACAAATATAAATCAGACTTGTTTTTTAAAAACTTATAAGATGAAATGCCACTCTTTCCCAAACCGTAAATTAATATTTTTTTTCTTAAAAAAATATTATTAAATATTTTCATTATCTTAATTTTAAGGTAGCTAAACCAATCATTGCTAGAATGATAGAGATAATCCAAAACCTAATTACAACTGTAGACTCTGGCCATCCCTTTTTCTCAAAATGATGATGAATAGGCGCCATTTTAAAAATTCTTTTTCCAGTAAGCTTAAAGGATATTACCTGAACCATTACTGAAACTGCCTCTAATACAAAAAGTCCACCAGTAATTGCTAAAACAATTTCATGCTTTGTTATAATTCCTACTGCACCTAAAGATCCTCCGAGAGATAATGAGCCTGTGTCACCCATAAAAATTTTTGCAGGTGGAGCATTAAACCATAAGAAACCTAAACAAGAGCCAATAATTGCCCCACAAAAAATTGATACTTCACCGGTTCCTTCTATGTAGGGTATTTGTAAATAATTTGAAAATACGATGTTTCCAGTAACATAACTTATAAAAGCAAAACATGCTGCAACTAATATTACAGGCACTGTTGCTAGACCATCTAATCCATCCGTAAGGTTAACAGCATTTGACGAACCAATGATTACGAATATTGCAAATGGTATAAAAAACCATCCAAGGTTTATGATTAAATTTTTAAAGAATGGGAAATATAAATTATTTAAATCTTGATAATCGTTTAAATAAACAAACAAACTTACACCAATAATTGCTAATATTATTTGTGAAATTATTTTAAACTTTGAAGAAATTCCTGATGAGTTGCTAAATTTAATCTTCTTAAAGTCATCATATGCTCCCAACAAACCAAACGTAATTGCTATATAGACACAAAATAAAATATTAATATTTGATAAATCTGCCCAAAATATTACTGATACCAATAAGCCGAATAAAATTATTAAACCTCCCATTGTTGGTGTACCAATTTTTTTAACTATATGATCTTCAGGTCCATCGACTCGGATTGGATTTAAAATTTTTTGTTTTGAAAAAAATTTAATAAAAGGACCTCCAATAATCAGTACAATAACCAATGAGGTGAAAAAAGATAAACCTGTTCTAAAAGTTAAATATTTAAATACATTTAAAAAACTAAAAGTATCAACAAAATTTAATAAAAATTGATAAAGCATTAATGCAATCCTTTCAGATCTTTTACTATGTCGTTGAATCCTGTCGCAAGTGAGGCTTTAATCATTAAATAATCATTATTATTTAAATCTTTTCTAATCAATTCAATAATTTGAGAATTGTTTAATAAAATCTTGCCTTTTTTGGCTTTTGAGATATTTGCAAATATTATAGATGCCATTTTACCTTTGACAAATACCTTGTCTATCTTGGTTTGGTTAATTATTGGAGCAATAGATTGATGAAGTTTTTTAGAATGACTACCAAGCTCCAACATGTCACCAATTAATAGATATTTATTTGATTTTTTGGAGTTTATTTTATCAAAATTTTTTATTGCTGATTTTAATGAGAGAGGATTTGAATTATAACTTTGATCAATTAAATTAATTTTTTTATTATCAATTTTTACTACAGAATGATCTCCTCTTCCTTCGGGAATTTTAAAATTGAGAAAAATGTTTTCATTAAGTTTAAATATATTTTTATAAATACTGATAACTGCTAAAGCAGAAAGTGTATTATATATATTGTTTTGAAAATCGTTAGATAATGCAAAATACTTTTTTTTATTATTTAATCTAATATTAATTCTAAAATTTTTTCCAAAGGGCTGTATATTAATTAATTTAATGTCCGATTTCTGACTTTTAATTCCAAAAGAAACTACTTTAATTTTATTTTCTATGGCAATTTTTTTATGTAATTGAAAAAATTTGTCATCTGCATTTAATACAGCATAACCATTAGGTTTTATATTGTTAATAATTTCAGATTTTGCCAAAGCAATTTGTTTTATATTTTTAAAATTTTTAGCATGTGCATAATTTATATTTGTTATCACACCAACATCTGGTTTTATAATTTTAGACAAATAATCAATTTCACCTTTTTTATCCATTCCAATTTCTAAAATTCCAAATTCATCATTTTGTTTTAAATTAAAAAGACTTAAAGGAACCCCAAATTTATTGTTATAAGATTTTGGAGAAATACTTACTTTTGAAATTTTACTTAATACATTGCCCAACAATTCTTTAATTGTAGTTTTGCCACAACTGCCTGTGATAGCTATAATATTTGTATCAATACTTTTTCTAAAAGTTTTTGAAATATCTGTTAAGAATTTTAAAGTATTTTTTACTTTAATCTGTCGACTTTTATTTAATTTATTTTGAATTCTATTTACTACAGCTAACGATGCTTTTCTATTGAATGATTGTGAAACATATTTATTACCGTCATTTTTTTTTCCTCTAATAGCAAAGAAAATATCATTTTTATTAATTTCTTGAGAATTAATTCTTGCTGTTTTCAATGATGTAGACGTAGGAAATTTTTTTATTTTAGCTTGTTCTTTAACTACATTTATTTTTAAATTATTTGATAAATTAATATTTTTATTTTTAATTGCATTTAAAATTACTTTTCTATCTGAAAAGAAAATTTTCTTATTTCCAATATCTTGTGTTTTCTCATGGCCTTTTCCAGCAACAAGCAAAATATCACCTGAATTCAAATTATGTATAGCTTGTATTATTGCTATTGCTCTATTAGATATTTCGGTAATTGTTTTTTTTTTTATTCCTTTTTTTATATCCCTTCTTATTTTTTGAGGACTTTCGAATCTAGGATTATCATTTGTAAGAATGATACTATCTGCAAAATCACAAGCTATTTTCCCCATTTTTGATCTTTTATTTTGATCCCTATTTCCTCCACATCCAAACAGTAATGTGATTTTTTTATTAGGAAATTGTTCTCTAAGATTTAAAATACATGTTTTTAAAGCATCAGGTGTATGAGCATAATCAAGAATTACTTTAGAAAGATTTTTGATTTTACCAATTTTTTCAAACCTACCCTCAACTGGTTTTATTTTTGGAATAATGTTTAATATTTTATCTGAACTAATATCACTACTTTTTGCAGCAATTATTGCCATCAAAACATTTTTTAATTGTACTTTACCAATTAAATTTAACTTTAAATCCCGTATTGAATTGTTTAGTTTAATTCTGAGAATTTGAGCTTCTCCTTTGAAACTGTGAGAGATGACTTCTAAATCATTTATCTTACCATTTAGTGCATATAGTTTTAATTTTTTACTAATGGTGATTTTTTTTATTTTTTTAAATTCTGGTATTAATTGATCTGTAATTACATTTCCTTTTTTTTTAATTAAGTTTTCAAATAAATAAAGTTTTGCTTTTAAATAATTTTTTAAATTTTTATGATAATCAAGATGATCCTGAGATAAATTTGTAAATATACCAGAATTGAACTTTAAACCGTCTAATCTATTTTGCTTTAAACCATGACTTGAAGCTTCCATAATAACATTTTCTATTTTTTGATTTTTTAACTTGCTCAATATTTGTGCTAATTGGATTGGATCTATTGTAGTATTAGATAAGTTTAAATTAATACTTTTTGATTTAATTCCTAAAGTGCCAATAGAAGCAACTTTTTTATTATTTAATTTTAATATTTGATAATAAAAATCTGCAACTGATGATTTTCCATTTGTACCAGTAACCGCAATTATATTTTTTGGTTTTTTATTATAAATTTTGAAAGCAGTTTCAGCTAATAATTTTCTTATGTTACTTGTATGAATATATAAAATTCCATTTTGGAATGTATTTGCTTTTTTTTCAGTTACAATAATTTTAGATCCTTTTTCAATTGCTTCAGGAATATATTTATTTCCATCAACACTATTTCCTTTGATTGCAAAAAAAATATTATTTTTTTTAATACTCTTCGTATTAAATGAAATTCCTGAAAAAGAAAAATTTTTATAATTTTTATTTATTTTATGAAAATAGTTTCCTAGAAGCATAGTCAATTAACTTCTATATATTTTGTGGCTAAAATAGGCCCAATTTTATCTATCACTTTTCCTGCTACCTCAACTGAGGTCCAACCAGCAGTATTATAAAGTGTACCTTTCCAACCTCCTTTTCGATGTCTATATTTATAATAATAATCTTTATTTTTTTTTGGAGTATCTAACATCACAACAAAAACAAATTTAGGATTTGAAGTGGGAAAAACTGATGCAAAGGTATTTATTTTAGCTTCGGAATATGTGCCTCCCTCGGGCTGATCAGCTGTTCCTGTTTTTCCACCAATTTCAAAACTTTCAACATCTGCGAATTTAGCTGTGCCTTCTTCAGTGTTTACAATTTTTCTTAAAGCACTTACAATTTGTTCTGAAATCCCTTTATTTAATACTCTTTTATTTTTTTTTTTTATTTTATTTTCTTTATAAACCAATGTTGGATTAATTTCATAACCACCATTTGATAATACAGCATAACCTTTTGCTAATTGAAGAATTGTAGTTGCTACACCATGTCCATAAGAAGCTGTGGCTAATCTGCATTTTCCAAAATCATAATTTTTTTGAGGAGCGACTTCTTCAATGTCAAAATCAATATCACTTAAAACTCCTACTTTTTCTAAAAATAATTTAAATTTTTCTGAGCCTACTTTTTGAGCAATTCTGACAGATCCTATATTTCCCGATCTAATTAAAATTTGCTCAGCAGTTAAATCTGACGGTATTTCATTATCGTATTCACTTATTCTATATTTGTCGCATTTTATTGTTTTAGGTAAATCTAAAAACTCTGTCTCTGGCTCAATTACCTTTTCATTTAAAGCACTTGCAAAAGTAAATGCTTTAAAAACTGAGCCAAGCTCGTACGTCCCTTTGGTTACTCTATTAATATAATTTACATCAGTAATGTTTTGTCTTTCATTTGGGTTGAAATCTGGCAATGAAACTAATGATAAAATATTGCCATTATTAACATCCATTAAAATAGCTGCACTTCCTTTGCTTTTAAAAATTTTCTCATATTTTATTAATTCTTTTCTTACTAAAAATTGAATATCCTTATCTAGTGTAAGCCTAATTGGTTGTTTTGAATTTATTAGTTCCTCATTTATTGATTTTTCTAATCCAGATATACCATTGTTATCATTATCTATCTGACCTAAAACATGGCTAAAAAGATTTTTTTGAGGATACATTCTTAAAACTTTCTCTTCTGGAACTAAAGATTTGTCACCTAATTGCATTACTTTTTCGTAATTTTCTTCTGAAATTTTCTTCTCTAAATAAAAAAATTTCTTACCATCTATTTTTTTCTCAATTTGAGCAAAATTTTTGTCAGGAAAAATTATATTTAAACTAAGAAGTAATTTTTTTTTATTAATTACATCTGAAGTTTTTAATCCTATATCAATAGATTTTACGGTCTTAGCTAGATAATTTCCATTAATATCTATAATATCAGCGCGATAAAGATTGTTTTTAGGTGTCGGAAGATTATTTAATTTTTCTATTTTACTCTTTCGTGAACCTAGGTGAACTAGGTGTATTGTGTAAATCAAGTAGATAATAAAAAAAACAAAGAAAATAAAAGCTACACGATTAAATTGAATATTTAATCCGTTCTCTTTTTTCTTAAATGTAAAATCGCTTTTATAATCTTCTATAGTTAATTTTGATTTATTTTCTGTCATTATTCTTTGATAATCTTAAAATCTTGAATATTTTTTGTATCATCTAAAATATTGTAAATTTTAATATCTGTTATATTTTTTTGAATTAACTCATCCTCAAAATAGAGGGATTGATATTCTAATAATTTTTCTGCAGAACTGAGATAATCGTACTCCAAAGATACATTTTCAAAATCAGACTTTAAAACTCTAATGTTCTCTTTTACTGTAAATGTTTCATCTTCAATAAGTTTAGTGGTATTTTTAATTATAGCGGTTGATAAAACTAAAAAAAAAATCACAAAAGCTAAAACAAACTTTTTCACAGTTTGTCTCCATAGTTTTCAATTTCAATATAATTTCTGAATTTCTCTTCGATATCGGTATCAAAATTATAAAAATCTGTTTTTTTTATTGCATATCTAAATTTAGCAGATCTGGATGGTGGATTTTCATTTATTTCTTCTTTTGAAGGCTTTATAGGTTTTTTTTGAGTTAAATTAAATAGAGTGTCTGCTTGTTTTATAACAGGGCTATATCGTGATATACTTTTGTTTTCAGAAAGACTTTTAAAAAAATATTTTACAATTTTATCCTCTAGAGAATGAAATGTAACTACACCTAAAATACCTCCTTTTTTTAATACTTTAGTGGCATTGATGAGTCCATAAATTAATTCGCTTATTTCTTTATTTACAAATATTCTAAGAGCTTGGAAAACCTTTGTTGCATTATGAACTTTAAAATTTTTTCTTTTTTTTGATTTGTCAATAATTTCAACTAAAGACTTGGTATCAATTTCATTTTTAGATCTCTCTTTTATAATATTCCGTGCAATATATTTTGATTCTTTTTCATCTCCAAAAAATTTAAAAATTTTTTCTAATTCTTTTTCATCAAGTTTATTAATTGCATCTTCTGCTGAATAAGTATTTAATCCCAGTTGCATATTTAATCTACCACCAGCATCGAATGATAATCCTTTTTGAGGATCTTTTATTTGAGTATAGGAATAACCAAGATCAAAAATTATTCCTTTTATTTTTTCATTTTTTAGTTTTAAATTATTTAATTGACTAAATTTAATATTTTTAAAAATAAATCTATCTTCAAAGTTTTCTTTTAATTGATTAGCAGTTTTTGTACTCTCAATATCCCTATCTAGAGCTATTACATTTGTGTTTTTAAAATCTAAAATTTTTTTGGTGTAGCCACCTTGACCAAAGGTACAATCAATAAATGTGCCACCATGTTGAGGGGAAATAACGCTAATAATTTCGTTTAGCAGTACCGGATAATGCTTTAGCAATTTCGGTACTATGGTGGCGTCCATTTATCTCTTGGAAGACCATTAATTTTTTTGTCTTCTTAAGAATGCTGGTATCTCAAGATCGTCCTCTTCTTCTTCTGATGATAATAAATCTTCAGGACTTGAATTATCAGTTTCTGAACTAAATAAATCTGGTGCACCAGAATCAACTCCAAATTCTTTCAGATCATTAGAAGTTTCTTTCTCAATATTGGTTTCTTGAATTTCTTCATATCCTGATTCCATGGCCTCCTGTGCAAAAGATTTTTCCATTTCATTAACTGAATTATCCTCAACTATACTTTCACTTTCCATACTAGTATTTTGGACAACTTCTTCATTCATCATTTGATTGTGAGAACTTTCAGATTGTTGTTCTTGAACAATCTCATTTTCAAGTTTCAAAGCATTAGCACCATGTGTTATTGGGTTTGATGATGTTGTGTTTGAAATATTAAAAGATTGAGAAGATCCAATATTTGAAAAATCAGAATAACCAGGATTACGATTATGTATTCTATGAACCATATTTACTACTGATTTTGACTCAGGCTGTTGACCATCAAGAGAAGTTGCAACAATTGAAACTCTAATTATTCCATCAAGCTCTGAATCAGTTATAGCTCCAATTATTACCTCTGCCTCTGCATCTACTTCAGATCTGATTTTATTGACTACTTCATCTACCTCAAAAAGTTTAAGATCTTTTCCTCCGGTAATATTAACTAATAATCCTTTTGCACCTTTTAAAGTGTAATCATCAATTAAAGGATTGCTAATTGCCATCTCCGCAGCTTGCATTGCACGACCTTCGCCTTCAGCTTCTCCGGTTCCCATCATGGCTTTACCCATTGATGCCATTACTGTTTCAACATCGGCAAAATCTAAATTGATTATTCCAGGTCTTACCATTAAATCTGTAACACTTTGAACACCATGTCTCAAAACATTATTTGAAAGGTTAAAAGACTCTTCAAATGTCGTTTGTTCATTGGCTATTTTAAACAAGTTTTGATTTGGAATAACAATTATTGTATCAACATGTTTTCTTAGTTCTTCTAAACCTTGTTGCGCTCTTCGCATTCTTGAGGGGCCTTCATATAAAAATGGAAGAGTCACAACACCTACAGTTAAGATATTTAATTCTTTAGCGGCTCTTGCGATGACATGAGCAGCACCTGTGCCTGTTCCACCGCCCATACCCGCTGCAATAAAAACCATATTTGCACCTTGAAGTGTGTTTACAATTTCATTTAAAGACTCATCTGCTGCTGCTTGTCCGATATCTAGTTTTGCACCAGCCCCTAATCCTTTGGTTAAATTTAATCCAATTTGAATTCTTGTTTTTGCTTTACTAAGCTTCAAATCTTGAGCATCTGTATTTACAGCAATAAACTCTACTCCTTGCATATTATTTTCAATCATTTCATTAATTGCATTACCTCCAGCTCCACCAACTCCTAAAACTAGTAGTCGTGGCTGAAGCTCTTTTATCTCTGGTGCTTTAAAGTTAATTGTCATCTTTTATCCCCTATTGTTTGTTTTATTGAAGCTCCCATTTAAGATTACCTCGATTAATATTTGCTTTTTTTCTCGCTGTTACCTTAAATTTTTGAAATGCTGTTGGCTCCCATATTTGAAATGTTTGGCCTTGACCAACAAACAACATGCTATTTTTTATTTTTGCATGTTTTAATAGTTTTGATGTTAATGAAATTCTTCCTTCACTATCGAATTGTAAATTTATACTTTCGGCTAATATTGATGTTGCGAAGTAATCTCTTTTTTCTTCAAAAGGATTTAAAGAGTCTATTGCTGAAGAAATTTTTTCAATTCTATCTTGAGAACAAGCTTCTATTGAAGAGTTATTAAATGATGGATAGCAAATAACGCCATTGTAACCTAAATTTGACAAATGTGACCTGAAACTAGAGGGCACAGACACTCTCCCTTTTTTGTCTAATTTGTTCTCGTAAGTTGATAAAAACATATATTTTAAAATCTATAAATTCCATAATTGGGAATACATGGGAATATATGGGTATTTAAAATAATAGTCAAATGTTGATTCCACGCTTAATTTAAGTCATTTTATTGAGCTAAATTTGATATTATTATTGGGAATTTATGAATTCTTTATGATTTTATTTTCAAAGTAATAGGTTGCTTAGTAACGCTCAATTAAAATTTAATCTTTCAGCTCTAACAATATTTGGATTATTGTTATATTTGTTTTTTTAATTGTTAAGTGCCAGACAAACTATAAGCCGGGTTCTGTCATTTAAACTTATCATTTGTCTAGGCTTAAGATCACTCTTAAGCTCAAGCAACTAACCCTGATGACTAGCCAAGGATGGCTTTTAGTTTTTCAACAATGTCATCTCTACTTAGTCTTGCTCCCAGTGGGGTTTTCCAGCGTTCATTGTTGCCAATAGAACCGGTGTGCTCTTACCACACCTTTTCACCCTTGCCATGTTATGGCGGTTTATTTTCTGTGGCACTATCCCTAGGGTTTCCCCCGCCAGGTATTACCTGGCACTGCATCCTTGTAGAGCCCGGACTTTCCTCTTTAAAAAAGTTTAAAGCGATAAGTCATTTATCTGGCATAAACAACATATTACTAAACTTAAAAACTTCAAGAATTATTAATTCAATTTTTTAGCCAAATTTTGACTGATAAGAAAACATTCTTTATCAATTTTGCCATCAACCAATTCTTGCCTAAACCTGCTTTGAAATGCACAAATTAAAAGATAATAGAATTTATCTTTTTTTATTTTTTTCGGAATCTTTAATGAATATCCAATTTTTGATAAATTATTATAAAATTTTTTTTCATCTGAAATTTCAATTTTTTTCATCCTTTTTTTTTTAAGAAACTTATTTGATATTGAATGCCACTTACCAATTCCAAATTTCGCCAAATATTGCCATGGAAATTTTTCGCCAGGATCTTTTTTTCTATTTGGAGCAATATCTGAATGACCTAAAATATTTTTTTATCAATTTTATATTTTTTAATTAAAAATTTACTTAATTTTAAAATTGATTGTATTTGTTTTTTTGAAAATTTTTTATACCTAATATCATGACCTGGATTACAGATTTCAATTCCTATTGAATTCTTATTTAAATATTTAAAATTCTTCCATAAAGATTGACCAGCATGCCAGGCTATATATAAATCTGGGACTAATTTGATTATTTCACCATTATTTTTAATTAAATAATGACTACTAACCTTAGAAAGTGGATCAATAAGTCTGTTTATTGCATCAGATTCTTTTTTCATTCCAGTGTAATGAAAAATAATGAATTTAATTTGGTTTATTTTTCTTTTTTTTATTTCAAAATTTGGTGAATAATTAAGAGTTGTATACATATAAAATTTAGTATTAATTTAGGCCATTTATAAACACTTTATAGACATTTTTTAAAATTAAATGTTATTTTATAAACGATAATTATATAATATAAATTTGGTTATGTTGAGAAAATTGACAATTACTATTATTTCTATTTTTTTATTTGCTTTTAATGCAAATGCTGGATCTGATGGTGAATTAAAATTAAAAAAAGATAAACCAGAAAAAATAAAGGATTGTTTTGAAAAATTAAATAGGGCAACATTCAAATTTAATCAAGGTCTAGATAAAGTCGTCATTAAACCAATTGCAAAAGGGTATAAGAATTTACCAAGTGGAATTCAAAGAGGTACTAAAAACGCAGTTACAAATTTATCTAATCTAGTAACGATTCCTAACAACGTTTTGCAAGGAGATTTAAAATCAGCAATAATAAACACTGCAAGATTAGCTGTAAATACAACAGTTGGACTTCTAGGAACTATTGACGTTGCCAACAAAATGGGATTTCCAAAATATGAAAAAGAGGATTATGGTCAAACCTTAGGTGCCTGGGGTATAGGTCCGGGTTGTTATCTTGTTCTTCCTGTTTTAGGACCTTCAACTATTAGAGATACTGCTGGTTCTTTTACTAATGTATTAGGAGGAGACCCTTGGTATAATGCATCAATTCATGGTAATAACCAGTTTTTAAGTGAAGGACTTTATATAGGATCCAAGGCTTTAGGTGGCATTGATTTTAGAGCAAATAACATTGATTCATTAGATAATATTGAAAAAAATTCTTTAGATTTTTACGCATCTTTAAAAAGTTTATATTTACAAGATAGAGAAAATAAAATTAAGAATAATCAAAGAGGCAGCATTGAAGTACTATATAAAGATGAAGAAGATTGGGAAGAAATAGACAACAAATAATTTTAAAAAAAATAAGCTATCAACATGAAAAAAATTTTTATAATTATATTACTTTTAAATTTAAGTTATATTAATGCTTATTCAATTGAACCAGACATATTCATTCAATCTACAGTAAATAGAGCATCAGATATTTTATCCAAAAATATTTCTAAAGAAGAAAAAATAAGAGAATTAAAATTTATAGCTAAGGAGACTGTAGATATAAGAGGAGTAGGCTTTTACTCTCTAGGCTCGGCAAAAAAAAATTTAGATGAAAATCAAAAAGAAAAATATTTTGATTTGTTCGAAAAATATTTTTTAAAAAGTTTCTCTAGTAGATTGTCTGAGTATACAAATCCTAAAATTGAAGTTCAGGGCAAAAAAATTTTAAATGAAAATTATACTATAGTTAAAAGCTTTTTAATTAGCACTTCTGAAAGACCACAGATAAAAATTGATTGGAGAGTATATACAAAAAATCCTAATGATCCTTTAATCAGAGATTTAATTATAGAGGGACTTAGCCTAGCGAGGACACAAAAGGAAGAATTTACATCAATTTTAAATTCAAATAATGGTGATATAAACGCTCTATTCAAAACACTTGAGGCATTTACAAAAGACTAAACTCTGGTGGGCCCGCCAGGACTCGAACCTGGGACCAATACATTATGAGAGTCCTGAAGTAACTTAAATCAACATTGAGATATTTTATTTATTTTGATTTGAAGTTTTTTGTTACACAATTTGAGACACAATGAAAAAAATTAAATCCAGAAAAAAGAGTGTACAAATCTTAGTTTAAATAGCATCTAGAATATTTTTTAAGATTAATTACCCTAACTTGATATCGTATAAATCCATCATTATGTATCGACTGAATTATTGAAAATTGGACTTCATTTTTTGCATCTTCAAAAATCATATCAACCCATACGTTTCTTTCACCATAATCTTTTGGTTCTTTTCTTAGACTTTTGTTTGAATAATTCTTAAATTCAGAAACCAATCTTTTCAAGACTTTTGGATTATCTCCAAAGACAGCAGCTCCTAAAGAATAGTCAGTTTTAACTTCAGTAACTCTATTTTTACAAAAAGAGATATTTAATAATACATCGTTACCTAATACGCTGTATTCATCGTTTTTAGTAAGAAATTTATATTTAAATTTACTACAAGTTATTGAAATAGGTTTTTTATATTTTCTAAAAAAATCATAAACGTCATTTAAATTATCGTTGACCGAAAATCTTACTGAGGTAGGTACATAACTTCCTTTTTTAGTAAATCTAATCTCACAAACAGCCCTACTATTGTAATCTTTTATTGACGTTAAGACTGTTTGAATATCTGCATCAATTGTTAAATCAATTTTGTCTAATATTTTAATATTTTTGTATCCGAATGCTTTTGTATTTAATAAAAGACCTAGAACTACGATCCCTAAAAATTTTTTCATTTATATTCTTTAATTTGAAAATTTACCTCATATAGAAATGCTTCAGAATTCGGAACCATTGTTTTTGCATACTTTAATTTTTCATCAAATTTTCCTGCAACAATTATGCCCTTTACGTTATCGTCTTTTTTATGTTCTTTGATCCATCCCATATACCTGGAGAGTTGACCTATTGTGTCATCACTTGTTTGATTCTTTTTAAGCTCAATAACCACATAACTTTTGGTTTTTTTATCTTTGGCTAGTATGTCTATTTTTCCTATAGAAGTTGGATATTGTTGACTTATGACTCTGCCCTCCTCCTCAATAAGATCATATTTTTTTCCAAATTCAGTATTGTTCCAATTTTCAATAATGAAATCCTCAAGTTGTTTTTCCATATAAAATAAACCTTGGCTAATTGGAGAAGATTCATTTTTGATCTCCATTGAAACAAATTTTTTATATGAATTGATTATAAATTTAAGGTCGTTTTCAACAGCTTCATTTGATACAGGCTGATTATCATCATCAAAAAAATTAACATTATTTGAATCTATTTTTGGTACATATGATTTGAATAAAAAAGAGTCACCATATCTTGCAGGATTATCAATATATTCACTTATTTTTTTATAATTATTCACAACCTCATCTGGCCAAGTTTGTGGGTATTCTGATGTTTCGCTAATTCCATAAGCTAAAACCAATTTATTTTCTTTTTTGTAAAAAAGATATCCAGCTAACTCTTGCTGGAACACCTTGTCCAAAAGACACTTTCATATTCAAGTCTAAATATTCTTTAGGATAAGCTGACCATTTTAAATTATCAGTTTTTGATTGTTGAATGAAAGAATTCAATATCTCATTTACTTTTTCCATACCTCAGACTAACAAACCTATTAGAAACTGACCAGTACATTGCTAAAAATGATTGGACTCAATTTGGTATACAATCAAAAAATTTTTAGAGGGTTTTTTGCTAAAATTTTAGGAAACTTAAATTTCTAAACGTTGATTTTGCTTGTTTTGGTGGGCCCGCCAGGACTCGAACCTGGGACCAATACATTATGAGTGTACTGCTCTAACCAACTGAGCTACAGGCCCAAACTTTTGTTTAGTTATATCATATTTTAATTGTTATCAATTAAAGATAATGACTAATGGTGGGCCGTGTTGGTTACGCTCCAACTACCCCTGCAATGTCAATGCAGTACTCTACTATTGAGCTAACGGCCCAGTAAATTTAACTTTCTAAGAAACTTTTTAGTTGTTTTGATCTGCTTGGATGTTTTAACTTTCTTAGCGCTTTTGCTTCAATTTGCCTAATTCTTTCTCTTGTTACAGAAAACTGAAGACCCACTTCTTCTAATGTATGATCTGTATTCATACCAACACCAAACCTCATTCTTAAAACTCTCTCTTCTCTTGGAGTTAGAGTAGATAAAATTTTTGTTGTCGCTTCTCCAAGATTAGATTTGATCGCTTGTTCTAATGGAGCTAAGGCTTTTGTGTCTTCAATAAAGTCTCCTAAACTGCTATCTTCTTCATCACCTACTGGTTTTTCTAGCGAAACTGGTTCTTTTGAAATTTTTAATACCTTTCTTACTTTGTCCAATGGCATTCGAAGTTTCTTAGCCAGCTCTTCAGGGGTTGCCTCTCTACCAAATTCACTTAATATTAATCTTTGAGTTCTTACTATTTTATTAATTGTCTCAATCATGTGGACAGGAATCCTAATAGTTCTTGCTTGGTCAGCTATTGATCTAGTGATTGCTTGTCTTATCCACCAGGTTGCATAAGTAGAAAACTTATAGCCTCTTCTATATTCAAATTTATCTACAGCTTTCATCAAACCGATATTACCTTCTTGAATTAAATCTAAAAACTGAAGACCTCTATTTGTATATTTTTTTGCTATAGAAATTACCAATCTTAGATTAGCCTCAACCATTTCTTTTTTAGCAATTCTTGACTCTTTTTCTCCTTTTTGAATTCTACTAACAAGTTTTTTAAAGTCAGTTACAGAAATTCCCAATTTATGACTTATTTCAACTAATCTTTCTCTTATATTTTTAAATTCATCTTTATTTTTAATAAAAAACTGTTTCCATATATTATTTGTATCTAGGAATTTTTTTAGATTTGGATTTATTTCATTGCCAATATAAAACTTTATAAATTCATTGCGTGGTATCTTGTGATCCATTGCTAGTCTTAAAAGATTACCTTCTAAAGATATAATTTTTTTATTTTCAACATAATGTTTTTGAACAAGTTCCTCTAATACTGATGGGGACAGTTGAAGAGATTTAATATTTTCTAAAATATCATCAACAATCTTTTGATATCCTTTTTCTTTAGCTGAAGAAAAGTTTTGTGAATTTAAAACACAATCAAGTTTTTCTTTTTGGTACTTAATCAATTTTGAATATTCTTTAGTTAAAGTACTTATTGTCTTTAAAACTTTTGGTTTAATTTCATTTTCCATTGCGGCAAGTGTTGGATTAAAATCATCATCATCCACATCAGTAGAGTTTTCGTCTTTATCTGTTTCGCCTGAATTTTTTTGTTTTGCGCTCGGTCCTGTCGACTCGTCTTCCATATAATTAGTATCAATATCAATAATCTCTCTAACTAAAATTTCATCTTTTTGTAATTGATCATTCCAATCATTAAATTGTTCGGCAGTTATTGGACTTTGTGAAAGTGCAATTAACATTACATCTTTTCCTGCTTCAATTCTTTTAGCGATTGCTATTTCACCTTCTCTTGAGAGCAATTCAACACCACCCATTTCACGTAAATACATTCTGATAGGATCATCACTTTTCTCTATTGATTTACCTTCTTCTTTAGAGGACCCCTCTTTTTTTCTTAAAACTTTAAAATCAGATTTTTTTTCAACTAATGCTATATTCTCATCTAGTATGTGTATAAAAGCTTGAGATAGATTTTCATCAGATAAGTTTCTTTTTCCAAGAGATTTACTCAGTTCCTCATAAGTTATAAATCCCCTGTGGGTTCCACGACCCATTAATCTAGCAAATGATTTAGTAATTATTCTTTCCACAGCAATATTATGTAAGTTGAAGGAACTTATATAATCTCAATTATATAAAAATCCATTATTAATTTTGGCTGATTAATTGAGATTCTGCTTTTTTTTAAGCTCTTTTAGCTCATTAAATGTGCTCTCACTCATATCAGCAGAAAACTTCGATTCTAATTCTTGAATTCTAAACTCAAGATCGTAATTCATTAAATCTCTAGATACATCCTCTAATAATTCTATTATTTTTTGATCATCATCATATTGATTTTTTAGAATATATTTGATCGGAGCAAATTTGTTTATTTTTTCAGTTATTTGATTATCTAAGTTAAGATCTTGAATTGTAATTTGTGCGCCTGATTTTAATTTTTCAATTATCATTTCAAATATTTTTTTATTAAACTCAGTAAATAATTTAATATTTTCAATTAAATGAACATTTGCTTGCAACAAATCTAAATTATTTATCACCAAATATAATAGAGAATACTCTTTTAATTCAACTCCAGTCAAAGATTGGCTTTCTTTAAAATATTTTTTTGTGCTTTCTAAAGATTTTGTTTTTTTTGAATAAAAGCTTTTATTATTTTGGTTAGAATGTGGAGTTAGATCAGCAATTTTTTCTAAAAAGTATTCTAAAACATATTTTTTTATAAAATCATCTTTAATTGTACTAGCAATACTTCTAAGTTTTTTCTCAAAAATTGCCATCGATGAAGGGTTGTTGTCTGTTTGTTTTTTATAATGACTAAAAATAAATTGATGAATTGATAATTTACTTTGCTTTGTAAAATCAACAAAATTAGCTTTACCATTTTTATTTACATAGCTATCTGGATCTTCTTTATCTGGCAAAAATAAAAATGAAATTTGTTTCTCTGGTTTTAGTTCTTTAATCGAATTTTCTGCAGCTCTAACAGCAGCTTTATATCCACTTTCATCACCATCGAAACATATTATGATGTCATCAAAAAATTGATTTAAAGTTAAAATCTGTTTATCAGTTAATGATGTACCAAGATTTGCTACTACATTATCAATTCCATTTTTACTAAGACCCACAACATCCATGTATCCTTCAACAAGATAAATATGATCTATTTTATTAGAGAGTTTTCTTGCTAAATCTAAATTATATAAATTTGATCCTTTTTTAAAAAAAATTGTTTCAGGTGAATTTATATATTTTGCTAAATAATCTAAATTTTCAATTATTCTACCGCCTAAGGCAATAGGTTGACCTGAAATATTATTTATCGGAAATATTAATCGACCTCTAAATCTTTCTACATAAATCTTTTTTTTTTCGTCTAAATAGAATAGGCCAGTTTCTAAAAGAGTTTGCTCGCTATAATCTTTTTTCAATATTTCAAAAAAATTTGGATTTTTTTCTATATATCCTATTTTAAATTTTTTTACTTCATCTTTGCCGAATGATCTTTTTTTTAAATAATCTCTAGCAATTGAATAATTTTCGTTCTTTAGAAGTTCGTTGTGATAAAAATTAATATAATAACTAAAAATAGACTTATATTCGTCCCACTTTTTTTCTCTTTCTTCATCTTGTTTTGAAAACATATATGGATGCATCCCTGCTAATTGAGCTAAATATTTAACAGCTTCACCAAATTTTAAATTTTGAGTTTTAATTACAAAATCAAAAATATTACCGTGTTCAGAAGTTGCGAAACAATGATAAAATTCTTTTTCATCATTAACAGTAAATGAAGGTGTTTTTTCATTTTTGAAAGGTGATAGGCCTACAAATTCTTTACCTCTTTTTTTTAAGGAAACAGTTTTTGATACTACAGTTGAAACTTTCAACCTGTTTTTAACTTCATCAAGATACTCTTTTGGATATTTCATTATTTGTTCAACAATTCTTTAATCAATGATCCGGCTTTTGAAAAATCAATTTCGTCTGCATGAGATTTTTTTAATTCACTCATAACTTTTCCCATATCTTTTAATGAATTTGCTCCAATTTTCGAAATAACATCTGTACAAATTTTCTTAGTTTCCTCCTCACTAAGTTGTTTTGGTAAAAAACTTGTTAAAATATCATATTCATTTTGCTCAACCTCTAAAAGATCTGTTCTATTATTTTTTTTATAAATATCGATCGATTCGGCTCGTTGTTTAACCATTTTTTTCAAAAGTTTCTTAATATCCTCATCATCAGTTTCCTTTTTATTGGGACCTGATCTGTTAACAATGTCTAAATCCTTAATAGAAGATAATATTAACCTATAGGTTGATATTTTATTTTTATCTTTAGATTTTAGAGCATTTTTATATTCGTTTTCGATAGTCTGTTTTAATGACATAATTTTTTAATCTACTTTAAAGAAAAAATTCTTCAAAAGAAAAATTGTTTTTTTACATTTTTATATTACATCTCTGTTGCGATAATAAAGCAATTATTGTATTAACCTTTAACTCATGAGTTGTAATTGATCAAAAAAGCGAAAAAAACAAACTCAAAAATAAAATCTCAAATCAATACAGGCGTTTTAGTTCTTGAAAATAAAAAGGTATTCAAAGGTATTGGAATTGGATACCAAGGAGAAGCAACGGGCGAAGTTTGCTTTAATACATCTTTAACAGGGTATCAAGAAATTATCTCTGATCCATCATATGCAGGTCAAATTATCAACTTTACCTTTCCTCACATAGGAAATGTTGGAACTAATAAAGAAGATCATGAGTCTGATAAAATATGGGCAAGAGGAGTGATAATTAACTCTGAAATAACTTCACCCTCAAATTACAGATCTTTCCTACATTTAGATGCTTGGCTTAAAAAAAACAAAATTGTTGGAATTACTGGTTTAGACACAAGAAGCCTTACAAACTTTATAAGAGATAAAGGTGCTCCTAAAGGTACGATCAGTTATTCAAAAAATGGTAAGTTTAATATTAAAAAATTGACTAACACTACTGTCAAATGGAGTGGATTAAAAAATCTTGATCTTGCAAAATTAGTCTCAACTGAGAAAAATTATATTTGGAGAGGACTTCGGACTTGGAAAAAGGAAACAGGATATAAAAAGAATAATAAAAATTTCTTTCATGTAGTTGCAGTTGATTATGGAATAAAAAAAAATATCTTAAGATATTTCTCTGACTTCAACTGCAAGGTTACTGTTGTTTCTTGCAAAACAAATGCACAAAAAATACTAAGTTTGAAACCAAATGGAATTTTTTTATCTAATGGACCAGGAGACCCAGCTGCAACTGGAAAGTATTCAATCGCTATAATTAATGAGCTTATAAAAAATAATTTACCTATATTTGGTATTTGTTTAGGTCATCAGATTTTGGCATTAGCTTTAGGCGGTAAAACAAAAAAAATGAAATTAGGACATAGAGGTGCAAACCATCCTGTTAAAAATTTAGTTCATGACAAAGTTGAAATTACTAGTCAAAATCATGGGTTTGTAGTAGTTGAAGAAACTTTACCAAAAAAAATTGAAGTAACTCATAAATCTCTTTTTGATAATACTATTGAAGGAATTAAGCTTAAAAATAAACCAATATTTTCAGTTCAATATCATCCAGAATCTAATCCTGGACCCCAAGATAGTGTTTATTTATTTCAAGAATTTATTAACAACATGAAAAAAAATGCCAAAAAGAAAAGATATTAAAAAAATTTTAGTCGTGGGTGCTGGTCCAATAATTATAGGACAAGCGTGTGAATTTGATTATTCAGGAACGCAAGCATGTAAAGCCCTGAAAGATGAGGGTTATAAAATAGTTTTAATAAACTCAAATCCTGCAACCATTATGACAGATCCAAATGTTGCGGATAAAACTTACATTGAGCCAATTACACTAGGCGTACTAGAAAAAATCCTCAAAAAGGAAAAACCAGACGCAATTCTACCAACTATGGGCGGTCAAACTGCTCTTAATCTTGCAATGGAAGCTGACAAAAAAGGAATTTTAAAAAAATACAAAATAGAATTGATTGGAGCGAATTCAAAGGCAATTTCTAACGCTGAAGACAGAAAGAAATTTAGAAAAAATATGATTGATATTGGTTTAGATTTACCAAAATCTGAAATCGTCAATAACAATAACCAAGCATCAAAAGTATTAAAAAAAATTGGTTTACCTGCAATTATAAGACCTGCATTTACACTTGGTGGACTCGGTGGAGGAATAGCTAAAACAAAAAAAGATTATTTTAAGATTGTTAAAAACGGATTGCATGAGTCTCCTGTAAGCCAAGTTCTTGTTGAGGAATGTTTGGAAGGTTGGAAAGAATTTGAAATGGAGGTGGTAAGAGATAAGAAAGATAATTGTATCATAATTTGCTCTATTGAAAATATAGATCCGATGGGAATTCATACTGGTGACTCAGTCACTATTGCGCCAGCTCTCACTCTTACTGATAAAGAGTACCAAGTAATGAGAAATGCATCTATTGCATGTTTAAGAAAAATTGGAGTTGAAACTGGAGGATCAAATGTTCAGTTTGCTATCAATCCTAAAAATGGTCGAATGGTTGTCATTGAAATGAATCCACGCGTATCAAGATCATCAGCACTTGCGTCAAAAGCAACTGGATTTCCAATTGCGAAAGTGGCTGCAAAATTAGCAGTTGGCTATACTCTGGATGAATTAAAAAATGAAATAACTAAAGTTACACCTGCATCGTTTGAGCCAAGTATAGATTATGTTGTAACCAAAATTCCAAGATTTACTTTTGAAAAATTTTCAACCTCTCCTGCAACTTTAGGGACATCTATGAAATCAGTGGGTGAAGCAATGGCTATTGGAAGAAACTTTAAGGAGTCTCTGCAAAAGGCATTGGTATCTCTTGAAACTGGTTTTTCAGGTTTAGATAGAATTTTTGATTTAAATAAAAAACAAATTGAAAAGAAGCTTAAAGCAACTATTCCAAATAAGATATTACTAGTCGCCGAAGCAATTAGAAAAAAAATAGACTTAAAGAAAATATATAATTTATCCAAAATTGATCCTTGGTTTTTAGAACAAATTAAAGAAATAGTTGATTGTGAGAAACAGATTAAAAGCAAGGGACTTCCTAAAGATTTTGTAGAATTTAATAGAATAAAATCAATAGGGTTTTCAGATAAAAAACTTTCAGAATTAACTAAAACTTCTGAAGACGTTGTTAGAAGAAAAAGATCAGCACTTAAAATACTTCCAGTTTACAAAAAAGTAGATACTTGTGCGGCTGAATTCAAATCTTTTACTCCATATATGTACTCAACTTATCAAAGAAATTTTTCAATTAACTCTGAATGTGAAGCCGATCCATCAAATAAAAAAAAAATAATTATTCTTGGAGGAGGACCAAATAGAATTGGTCAAGGAATTGAGTTTGATTATTGCTGTTGTCAGGCTAGTTTTTCATTAAAAGACGCTGGTTTTGAGACAATAATGGTAAATTGTAATCCTGAAACAGTGTCAACAGACTATGATACAAGTGATCGATTATACTTTGAACCTTTAAAAGAAGAGTACGTTTTTAATATAATTAAAAAAGAACAAGAAAAAGGTAATCTAATAGGTGTGATAGCTCAGTTTGGTGGACAAACGCCAATTAAACTTGCTAAATTTTTACATGACAACAAGCTTCCAATTTTAGGAACGCAATATACATCGATCGATTTAGCAGAAGATAGAGACCGATTTAGAAATTTATTAAATAAATTAAAATTAAAACAGGCAGAGAGTGGAATTGCAAAGACGTTTAATCAGGCAATAAAAATTGCGGATAAAATAGGGTTACCTTTAATGGTGAGGCCCTCTTATGTTTTGGGTGGAAGAGCAATGGAAATTGTTCATGAAAAAAATCAACTTAAAAAATTTGTTGAAGAAGCATTTAAAGCTGCAGAAGAAAACCCAATTTTAATTGATAAATTTATCGATCATGCAATGGAAGTAGATGTGGATGCTATATCAGACGGAAAACAGGTTCATGTTGCAGGAATTATGCAACATATAGAGGAAGCTGGAATTCATTCAGGAGACTCTGCGTGCAGCTTGCCCCCTGTATCAATTAAACCATACCTCCTTAAAGAAATAGAAAATCAAACTAAAAAACTTGCTATAGCTTTAAATGTCAAAGGTTTCATGAATATACAGTTTGCAATTAAAAAAGATAAAATTTATGTTATCGAAGTTAATCCAAGAGCAAGTCGAACAGTTCCTTTTGTATCAAAGGCAAAAGGATTGCCTCTAGCTAAAATTGCATCAAGAGTAATGGCTGGTGAAAAATTATCTAAGTTTAATTTAAAAGATAAATCTAAAGGTATGTATGCAGTTAAAGAAGCTGTGTTTCCATTTAATAAATTTCCAAATAGTGATTTATTATTAGGACCTGAAATGAAATCGACTGGAGAGGTTATGGGATTTGATAAAAATTTTGGAATGGCTTTTGCTAAAAGTCAGATCGCAGCAGCTAACTCATTACCAAAACAAGGTTTAGCTTTTATATCTCTCAAAAATAGTCACAAAGATGAAGGGATAGATTTAGCAAAAGAACTTCTTAAACTTAAGTTTACATTATGCGCAACTAGAGGAACTGCTGAATATATTCGAAAACATGGAATGAAGTGTAAAATTATAAATAAAGTAAGCACAGGATCTCCTCATATTGTTGATGTCTTGGACTCTAAAAAAATTGCACTCGTTATTAATACGGGCGGTGGAAAAAGAGAGCATAGAGTGAGTGATGCTATCGCCATTAGAAGAGCGGCACTTAAAAATAAAGTTCCTTATTGCACTAATATGTCTACAGCTCAAGCCTGTCTGGAGGCAATTAGATCTCTAAAAACAAAAAAGTTAGAAGTTATATCACTCCAAGATATTTAAGAATTTACTTTCCAGTCAGTTTCAAAAGTAACGTAATTTACCTGTATACAACGTCTTTCTTTAATTATTGTCTTCTTTTCCATACCGTGCCAAGTGTTCGGGCCACTAGTAAACATATATCCATAATTATTTTTATAAGGAACTGTTTTAACTTTTTCTAACTTTTCATTATAAAAATCTGTACCAAGATCCTCAGATTCATTGGCATTATTGATAAATATCAATCCTGACATTAGTTTTTCTTTTATATCACAATGAGGCTTCAGCCAAAAACCTTCTCTATCACAAATAACTTCCACTCTAACGTATGAATTGGATAAATCTTTATTAATCATTTTTGAAATAGTTTGATAGACCTCTTTAGATCTTAATTCGTTAATAAATTTAACTAAGTTTGGAAATTGTTTTTCATTTTCTTTTGTTACAAAACATCTAAATTTTATTGCTTCACCACCAGATGCTATTCCTTCTCTAAATTCAGCAGCACCACCATCAATTGCTCTAGTACCGTCATAGCTAAGATTATGTTTGCTTACATCTGGAATATCAGCTTTAACTATTTCTTCTATTGCTCCATCTGTGAGTGCATTACTATACTCCCAATGATCAAAGGGAAATTTATGTTTTTTTGATTGATTTTGAATTGAATTTAAAAAAGACATTAAGAATTAATTTTTTGTTTGATAATATCCGCTACTCTATTCGTTTCATCAAGTTTTTGATAGTTCCAATCTTTAACTTCTTCACCTAAATTCCTAATAATATTTAACTCTCTAAACAAATTTCTAAATCTTTGAAACCTTTTGTCATTTTTTTTAGGCAAAATTCCAGCTATATAAATTGGTTTTCCAGTTAGAGCTGCTTCTGAAATCATTGAGCTTGAATCGCAAGTAACAACAATATTTTCTGCCAGTGCTAGAGCTGATAAATATGCTTTTTTGTCAACATTCATTATAACAGTATGATTATCCCCAAAAAATTCTTTCGCATAATGAATAGTATTGATGGGGGTTCTCATTGAAGGAATCACAACTAATTGAAAGTCATGCTTTTTTAACAATTTATATAGATTATTAAAAATATGCATCATATTTTTAGTTGAATAATCATAATATTTAGTTGGCCCACCCATAATTAAAGTCCAAATTTTCCTCTCATCATTTTTAATAAATGATTTTAGATAATCTTTATTTTCTCTAATTTCATTCTCAGTGAGATAATGAATAGCGCCCTTAGTGCTGATAACATTTTGACCAATTAAAGAGTCATGCTCTGGAACTACAATAAAATCAAAATGATTTAGATCTACTTTTGGATCTTGTATGTGAATATTAAAAACTCTTTTTTTAGATGTATTTTTTAAGTGTATGGATGGAATAACACTTTTACGTCCACAAGAAATAATAACATCAAACTCATTTTGATTTATTTTTTTATAAACATTTTTTGAAATAGGCGTATACTTTGGTGGTATCATTTTCCAAAAACTACTTAGTTCAACCTTGTGGTGTGTGAAATCCAAATCTAAAGCTTTAGCTAAACCTTCTACCTGGCTTATCATGCCATGCATTCCTTGAGTTAATAATAAACCTTTTAATTTAGACATTAATCACTATATAGCTTTCATATGAGTCAAAATCCAACTAAACACACAAAAGTGTTAATAATTGGATCCGGCCCTGCCGGATACACTGCAGCAGTTTATGCCGCTCGTGCAATGTTAAATCCTATTTTGGTTTATGGATCTGAGCCAGGAGGACAATTAACGACTACAACTGATGTTGAAAATTATCCAGGATTTTCAGAAGTTATTCAAGGACCATGGTTAATGGATCAGATGAAAGAACAAGCTAAAGCAGTTGGAACTGAAATGATTGAAGACCATATTGGATCTGTAAATTTAAAAAGTTCACCATTTGAAGCAATTGGTGATAGTGGTCAGAAATATACTGCTGATAGCATTATTATTTCTACTGGAGCTCAAGCAAGATGGTTAAATATAAAATCAGAACAGGAATTTAGAGGATTTGGAGTTTCTGCTTGTGCAACTTGTGACGGTTTCTTTTTTAAAAATAAAGAAGTTGCTGTAGTTGGAGGAGGTAATGCAGCGGTTGAAGAAGCAATGTTCCTTACAAAGTTTGCATCTAAAGTAAAATTAATCCACAGAAGAGATAGTTTAAGAGCTGAAAAAATGCTTCAAAAAAAATTAATGGAAAATAAAAAAATAGAAATAATTTGGGACTCTGTAGTTGAAGATGTGTTAGGTGATAAAGATCCTAAAAATGTCAAAGGAATAAAGATTAAAAATGTTAAAACAAATAAAATACAAGAATTGAAACTTGATGGCGTATTCATTGCTATTGGTCATGATCCAGCTACTCAACTTTTTAAAGATCAATTAAAAATGGATAATGAGGGATATTTAATTACCAAACCTGACTCAACAGAAACTAATGTTCCTGGTGTTTATGCAGCTGGAGATGTAAAAGACAAAACATTTAGACAAGCTGTAACCGCTGCAGGTATGGGATGTATGGCTGCACTTGAAGCAGAAAAATTTTTATCTCACTAAAAAATGAAATTAAATTGGATTATTTTTGTAACTGGATGGATGTCATTCAGAGCAGTTGGGTCAGGTTTGTTTTTGTTTTGGATTTTTACCGAAAATAAACGTTCGGCACCATCCGAATGGATAATTCCTTTTGTGGGTGATTTTTTTATTGGAATAACTGCTTTATTTTTAGTTTACCACATTATAAAAAAACCAAGCACTATACTATGGAATATTTTGCTGTCTTGGAATGTGATTGGTTTGTTAGATTTAATTGGGGCAATAAATGTAAGTTTTGCTGCTCCTTATGGACCTATACCAGAAATAGGATTTAATGAATTGGTTGTAAGATTTATTTTAAGTTTGAATACTTTATTTCAGATTTCATGTATTTACTTATTGTTTCAAAAAGACATAAAAGAATATTTTAAATTTTAAAAATTAATTATTACTAATTTCAACTATTTCATTAGACTCGAATACTTGTTGTCTAAAGTCACCATTAGAAATTTTAACCATTGCTTTTGCAACTTTTTCAGATTGAATTGGTTTCATTTTTTTTAATGGTCCTAAAAACAAAGGTGATAATAATTTAAATATAAATATTCCTATTTTCTCCCCTAATCTTTTTTCTTTTCTGTCTCCTAATAAAAAAGAAGGCCTCATTATTCCAAGTTTTGGAAAATTAAGTCTCTTTAACTCCTCTTCAACTTCACCTTTAAACTTTAAATAATCTCCTGGGCTTTTTGGATCTGCATAACCAGATGAAACAAAAACAAACGAATTTACTGAATTTGATTTAGCTATTTGTGCGATTTGTTCTGGAACTTCAAGCTCAACCCTTCGATACTGATTTTTATCAGGTGAATTTTGTTTAGTTGTACCAATACAATAAAAGCAATCATCTCCTTTGATATCTTCTTTGTGATTTTCTAAATTATTAAAATCAGTTCTAATAATCTCTAATTTTGGATCATTAATTAAAGGTTCTGAACGAACAAATATCTTTATTTTGTAATAATTATTATTTTTAAATAATTGATTAAGAAGATGCCCCCCAATCAAACCAGATGAACCAAAAACTAAGGCTGTTTTCATTTACTAATCAATTTTAATTTTTGTGAAGCATGTATAGCTTTTATTTGGTTTTATTAAAGTACTAGGAAATCTTTTTTTATTTGGAGAGTCAGGATAGTATTGAGTTTCTAAACAAACTCCTTGGAATGGATACAATTTTTTTTTATATTTAAGATGCTGAGCTGTGTAAAGCTGAAGTCCTGGTAAATTAGAAAAAAAATCAATTTGTATTTTACTCTTTTCGCTCTTAAGCGACGCTATATAATTTTTTGAATTTTTTTTTACTGCGAAAGTTGTATCAAAACCTTTTAGTTTTTTTTTATTCTTACTCTTTGAAAACGAAAATAATTTTTTACCGATGTTCTCAAAATTAGTAAAATCATAAAGACCTTTTTTTATTTTTTTAATTTTTCCAGTTGGAATTAAATACTTATTAGTTTCTAAATATTTTTTAGAATTAAGAGTCAAATAATGATCGAAAATTTTATTTTTTTTATTTTTACTTAAATTCCAATAACTATGATTCGTTAAATTTACGTGAGTATATTTATCTGATTTATATTCATAATTTATATTTAAATATTTGTTATGTAGCTGATAAGTACAATTTACCAACAAATTTCCTGGAAAACCCTGATCCAAATCTTTTGACTTTATTTGATAAACTATTTTATTTTTTGTTTGTTTTATTTTTTTCCAAGGAAGTATGGCGAAACCTTTCTTTCCACCATGTAGTGTGTTTTTTTTCTCATTTTTGCTCAATAAAAAATTTTTTTTTCCTATATTAAATTTTGAATTTGCTATTCTTCCTGCATATCTTCCGCATGTAGCTCCGACGCTAAAATTTTCAAATTTATAATTTTCTTTAGATCCTAAATTTAAAACTAAATTTGTTTTTTTTAATTTATGATAAACCTCATAAAGACTAGACCCATAATTTACAGTCCTTACTCTTAAGTACCTATTTTGAATTTCTGAAATTACAGCTTTCACTAAAATTAAACTTTATTAATTACAAGCTTTCACAAAAAGATTTTATTCTTTCCATTGATTTTTCTAAATTTTTCATTGAAGTTGCATATGAAATCCTAAAGAAACCCTCTAAACCAAATGCAGAACCCTGGACAACAGCAATTCCACTATTCTCTAATAATGATTGAACAAAATCAGTATCGGACTTTATCTCATTTCCATTAGGATCTTTTTTTCCCATTAAACCTTTGCAACTTGGAAATACATAAAATGCTCCATCAGGATTTAAACATTCAATTCCATCTATCGCATTTAAAGCATTAACAACAAAATCTCTTCTCTCCTGAAAAGAATTGGCTCTTTCCTTAATAAAGTCTTGTGTTCCACTAAGTGCCTCAACTGCTGCAGCTTGGCTAATAGAAGACGGATTGGTTGTTGATTGTGATTGGATTTTTGCTATCGCTTTAATAATCTCTTTTGGACCAGCTGCATACCCTATTCTCCAACCTGTCATTGAATAAGCTTTACTTACACCATTCATTGTAAGCACTCTGTCTTTTAAACTATCAATTTGAGCAATTGTAAAAAATTTGAAACCCTCATAAGTCACATGCTCATAAATATCATCGCTTAAAATATATACATGATTATGTTTTTCCAAAATAGCTGCAATTGTTTTTATATCTTGCTCTGAATAACATGCTCCAGTTGGATTTGAAGGAGAATTAAGAATAATCCATTTTGTTTTTGGAGTTATAAATTTTTCAAGATCATTTGGATTTATTTTAAAACCTTGTTTTTCATTACATTCCATTATTACTGGTTTTCCACCTGCTAATAAAACCATATCAGGATAAGAAACCCAATAAGGAGCAGGTACTATAACTTCATCTCCCTTGTTTAATGTAGCCATCATTGCATTATAAATTACATGCTTTCCACCAGCACCGACTGTAATTTGATCAGTTGTATAATCTAAATTATTTTCTTTTTTAAATTTATCTACAATTGCTTTTTTCAATGCTGGAGTACCATCAACAGCAGTGTATTTGGTATCACCATCGTTAATAGCTTTTATGGCTGCTTGCTTAATGTTATCTGGAGTATCAAAATCTGGTTCCCCTGCACCTAAGCCAATAACATCTTTTCCAGCAGCTTTTAATTCTCTTGCTTTTTGAGTAACAGCAATAGTGGGTGATGGTTTAATCTTTTTTAAACTGTCTGATATTATGCTCATTGAAATATAAATAAATTCTACTACGTTGTTTAATATATGGAAAATACTTATCAAGATTTAATTACAGATATTCAGAGTAAAAATCCTAAAATAGGTGGAAAACTAGAGGGTGGAAAAAAATTCAAAATTAAATCTGACTTTAAACCTGCGGGAGATCAGCCTGAGGCGATAAAAAAATTAGTAAATGGTGCTAACAAAGATCAATTTAACCAAGTTTTGCTTGGAGTTACAGGGTCCGGGAAAACTTTTACCATGGCTAAAGTTATTGAGGCAACCAATAGACCTGCCTTGATTTTAGCTCCGAATAAAACTCTTGCTGCTCAACTTTATGGGGAAATGAAAACTTTTTTTCCGGATAATGCAGTTGAATACTTTGTATCTTATTACGACTATTACACTCCAGAAGCTTATGTGCCAAGATCAGACACTTATATAGAAAAAGAAGCCTCAATTAACGAACAAATTGATAGGATGAGACACTCAGCAACTAGATCTCTTTTAGAAAGAGATGATGTATTAATTGTTGCAAGCGTTTCTTGTATTTATGGTCTTGGATCTGTCGAAGCATACAGCAAAATGACTTTAACGCTCCAGAAAAATTATGATTATAACAGAGAAGAAATAATAAAGTCTTTGGTTGCTCTTCAATACAAACGTAATGACCAAAATTTTTATAGAGGCACTTTTAGAGCAAGAGGAGAATACTTAGAAATTTTTCCATCACACTTAGAGGATAGAGCGTGGAGATTGTGTTTGTTTGGAGACAAGCTAGAACAGGTAGAAGAATTTGATCCTTTAACGGGCGACAAAGTAAGAGAATTAAGTTTGGTAAAAGTTTATGCGAATAGTCACTACATCACTCCAAAACCTACAATTGAGCAAGCAGTAATTAATATAAAAAAAGAATTAGAAGTAACATTAAAAAAGCACCGAGCTGAAAATAAGTTATTAGAGGCACAAAGATTAGAAGAAAGAACTAAATTTGATCTTGAAATGATTGAAGCAACCGGTTCTTGTGCTGGTATCGAAAACTATTCAAGATTTTTGTCAGGAAGAAAACCAGGTGAGCCCCCTCCTACTCTTTTTGAATACTTTCCTGATAATACTTTGATATTTGTTGATGAGTGCCACGTTACTGTACCTCAACTTAATGGAATGTACAAAGGAGATAGATCAAGAAAAAGTACACTAGCAGAATATGGATTTAGACTACCTTCATGTATGGATAATAGACCATTAAAATTTGAAGAATGGGATTTAATGAGAACTCAGACTGTTTTTGTTTCAGCAACTCCTGGTCCATGGGAACTAGAGCAAACAAAAGGTAAATTTATTGATCAAGTTATAAGACCAACAGGCTTAATAGATCCACCTGTAGAAATACGTCCAGCAAAAAATCAGGTCGATGATTTAATGCATGAATGTAAACGAGTTATAGAAAATAATCATAGAGTATTAGTAACAACATTAACTAAAAAAATGGCTGAGGATCTAACCGAATATCTTCATGAGAATGGAATCAAAGTAAGATACCTCCACTCAGATATTGATACACTTGAAAGAATTGAAATCATGCGAGATTTAAGAATGGGTGTATTTGATGTTTTAGTTGGAATTAACTTATTGAGAGAAGGATTAGATATTCCTGAATGTGCATTAGTTGGGATTTTGGATGCTGACAAAGAGGGATTCTTGAGATCTGAAACTTCTTTAATTCAAACAATAGGAAGAGCAGCTAGAAATGTTGAAGGTAAAGTAATTTTGTATGCTGACAAAGAAACAAAAAGTATAAAAAAGGCAATTGCAGAAACCTACAGAAGAAGAAAAATTCAATTAGCTTACAACAAGAAACACAAAATAGATGCAAAATCAGTTAAAAAAGAAATAAGCGATATTCTAGAAAGTGTTTATGAAAAAGACTACGTCAAAATAAGCGAGGGCTCTAATGTTGGCGGAAACCTAAAGAAACATCTCAAAGCTCTAGATAAAAAAATGAAAGAGTCGGCATCTAATTTAGAGTTTGAAGAAGCTGCTAAAATACGAGACGAAATTAGAAAATTAGAAAATACTGAATTAGAAATTACATTAAATCCAAAAATAAGGCAGTATGATGTAAAAAATAAACTTTATCCAAAAGGTAGATCAACTATGGGTATGCCAGGAACTAAAGTTACAAAAAAAAGAGATAAGAAATGGAAGCACGGAAAATAATAATTACTGGTGGAGCTACTCGAATGGGCGCTGCGATTGCAAGAAAATTATCTGGTCCAAATAAGGAAATTTTGATCCATTACAACAAATCAAAATTAAAAGCAGAAAAATTAAAAAAAGAATTAACTAATAAAGGTACAAAAATTTATTTAGTCAAAGGTGACTTAAGTAAAGAAAATGATTTAAATAAAATTGTAAAATTTGCAAAATCTAAACTTAAATATTTTGATTGTTTAATTAATAATGCTTCTTTATTTGAAAATGATAAATTAGAAAATTTTACAACAGATAGCTGGGGGCAACATCTTAGAACTAATTTGAGAACACCAGCATTATTATCTAAAGAATTTGCAAAAAATGTAAGGAAAGGAAATAATAATATTATTAATATTATCGATCAAAGAGTTTTTAAATTAACTCCATATTTTTTTTCATATACTATAAGTAAAACAGGTCTTTATACTCTAACTAAAACTAGCGCTATGAGCTTGGCTCCAAATGTAAGAGTAAACGCTATTGCACCTGGCCCCACTATAAAAAATCAAAGACAATCTGAAAAACATTTTAAAAAGCAATATTTAGCAACACCTTTAAAAAGACAAGTTGATGTGGAGCAAATATGTAATGCTGTTGACTTTTTTATTAAAAATATATCTATTACTGGTCAAGTTTTAGCTATTGATAGTGGGCAAAATCTTAACTGGAAAACACCAGACGTTATGAGCAAAGAATGAAAAAAAATAATTTGAAAATTGTCAAAATAGATAAACATAAAAGCCTATTTAATTATGAGAAAAAAATCTTAATTAATGAATTAATCTTAAATTTAAAACTTGGTTATTACGATTTTGAAAAACAAAAACCACAAAGAGTTAAATTTAGTCTTGAAATAGACTATGAGGACAAAAAACCTTCAAGCGATAAAGACATAAAATCCATTGTTAATTATGGAACTATAGTAAAATTAATTTCGAAATTGGTAAAAAAGAAACATTATAATTTCCTAGAAACTTTAGCAGAAGCTGTTTTTGACGAATTATTTAAGGACAAAAGGATTGCTAAAATAATGTTGAAAATCGAAAAATTGGAAATCTTAAAACAATGTTCATCTGTTGGTATTCAAATTACCAAAAAGAGAAGCCATGATAAGCTCTGAAATAGGAAAAGAAGTAATTAAAAAAGAGCTACCTCTAGTACCAAAACTTCCAGGTGTATATAGGATGCTTAATGAAAAGAATGAAATTCTTTATGTAGGTAAAGCCAAAAACTTACCTAATAGATTAAAGAGTTATGTTGCAGAAAAAAATCATATAATTAGAACTGAAAGAATGTTGTCTCAAACAAGAAAATTAGAGATAACAACAACGTCTAATGAAAGTGAAGCATTACTTCTAGAAGCAAATTTAATTAAAAAGCATAAGCCAAAATTTAATATCCTATTACGTGATGATAAGTCATTTCCATTTATATTTATTGGAAATAATGATGAGTGGCCTCAAATAAAAAGGCATAGAGGGAAAAAAACAAAAGAGGGTTTTTACTTTGGACCTTTTGCTTCTGCTGGTTCAGCTAATTGGACAATCAAAATGATCCAAAAGATTTTTCATTTAAGAGTTTGTGATGACAGTGTTTTCAAGAATAGAGAAAGACCATGTATTTTATATCAAATAAAAAGATGTTCTGGACCTTGTGTAGGTTACGTAAAAAAAGAGGAATACTATCAAACAGTAGAAGATGCTATTGAATTTGTTTCTGGTAAATCTAGGAAAATTCAAAAAAATCTTTCTAATCAGATGGAAAAAGCAAGTGAGGATCTTGATTTTGAAAAAGCAGTAATATTAAGAGATAGAATTAAAGCGTTAAATATTATCCAATCCTCACAGAGAATTAATGAGGCAAACTTAGTTGAGGCAGATGTTATTGCTGGGTACAAAGAATCTGGAAAAACTTGTATTCAAGTATTTTTTTATAGATCAAAACAAAATTGGGGCAATCAAGCTTTTTTTCCCAAACACGATCCTGATGAAAAGTTGAGTGAAATACTTAATTCATTTGTTTCACAATTTTATGAAAATAAAAGTGTTCCTTCATCAGTTATTCTTTCAGAAGAAATAAGGGAAAAAGCATTAATTGAAAAAACACTAACACAAAAAGAAGGTAAACAAATTAATATTTCAGTTGCAAAAAAAGGATCAAAACTAAAAGTTATTAACCAAGCAATAAAAAACGCAAAAGATGGTCTAAATAGAAAACTTTACGAAAGTCAAAATAATAAAGAATTGTTTGATGCAGTAGCTAAAAAATTTAATTTAGAAACCAATATAAGTTTAATTGAGGTTTATGATAATAGTCATATTCAAGGTACAAATAGTGTTGGAGCTTTAATAGCATACGGTGATGAAGGATTTATTAAAAAAAGATATAGAAAATTTAATATTAAATACAAAAAAAATGAGCAAGACGATTATGGAATGATGAGAGAGGTGTTGAACAGAAGGTTTAAAAGAGCAGTTCAAGAAAAAGATAATTATCTGACATTTCCCGATTTAGTTCTTGTTGATGGAGGAAAAGGTCAATATTCAGTTGCTCGAGAGAGCCTTAATGAATTAGGCCTTCACGACATTCCAATTGTTGCAATAGCAAAAGGTAAATTTAGAAATAGTGGAAATGAAACCTTTTTTCACAATGGCAGAGAATATAAATTTACGAGAAACGACCCTACCCTATTTTTTCTACAAAGAATTAGAGATGAATCACATAGGTTTGCTATAAGTGCTCACAGAGCAAAGAGAAAAAAAGGTATAAGCAAATCTTTATTAGACCAGATAGAGGGTATTGGAGCTATAAGAAAAAGGGCTTTATTAAACCATTTTGGATCTGCACGATCAGTTGAGTCAGCTAGTTTAGATGAAATAAAATCTGTAGAAGGTGTTGAAGAAAAAGTAGCAAAAAAGATATATAACTTTTTTCACGAATAATTATGCTAAAAAAAATTCCAAACATATTAACGATAGGGCGAATAATAATTGTTCCATTTTTTGTTTTAGCTTTTTATCTTCCGGGATTTTATGGTGATCTAACTGCTTTAATATTGTTTATTGTTGCATCATTTACAGACTTTTTAGATGGTATGTTGGCTAGAATGTTTGGAGTAGAGTCAAAACTGGGTGAATTGTTAGATCCTATTGCTGATAAAATCATTGTTGCTACAGCATTAATACTTCTAGTTATGGATGGAACGATCAGAAACTATGAGGTAATTGCAGCAATAATAATTCTTACAAGAGAAATTTTAATTTCAGGTTTGAGAGAATTTTTAGCAAAGGGAAAAATAAAACTTCCTGTTTCAAATCTTGCAAAACTAAAAACTATATTGCAAATGGTATCGATAGCTCTTTTGCTTTCTGGAGATACAGGAAATAAAATAATTAATTTTCAGGATTATAACGCTCAAACAATAGGTATAATTCTTTTGTGGTTATCAGCTGCTTTAACACTTTTTACTGGATATGATTATATGCGTAAAGGTATTGATCATGCAATGTCCGAAGACAATAAAGATTAAGCTGCTTTTTTCTTTCTTACTAATACCTGATAACTTTCATTTAAATCAATAATTGTCTCACAGACTTTAAATTGATTTTCTGCAATACATGATACAGGTGTCACTTCTGCTGCAGTGCCTGTTAAAAAACAACCAACAAAATTTGGTAGTTCAGTTGGACTAATTTTTCTTTCATGTACTTTAATATTTTTTGATTTTGCAATTTCAATTACTGTTCTTCTTGTAATGCCATCTAAAAAAGAGTCTGGTATTGGGGTATGAATTTCTCCATTTTTATCTTTGAAAAAAATATTTGCTCCAGTTGCTTCAGCGATATTCCCTTCATGATCTAACATTAAAGAATCTGTATAACCTTGCTTTTCTGCTTCATGTTTAGATAAAGTGCAAATCATATAAAGACCTGATGCCTTTGTATCCCATGGTATTGTATTGGGTGCTGGTCTTCTCCAATTTGAGATATTTAATCTTATTCCTTCTACTTTAAGTTTAGGATCAAAATATGATCCCCATTCCCAAGTCGCTATAGCTACGTGAATTTTTGTCTGCTGTGCAGAAATTGCCATCATTTCACTACCTCT
>CACJRK010000006.1 GCA_902595795.1 uncultured Pelagibacteraceae bacterium | reverse complement strand
TTGAATATGATAATCCTTTTTCTTTAGCAATTTTGAAAGATGGAAAAAAAATGATTGGTCAAAAGCTTTTTGCCATGTCGCCACTTAAAAATAAAGTAATACCTGTTGAGATAGTGTCATCACATTATGTAGACCCAAAAGGTGAAAGAGTTAGATCATGACATTAATTTCAGCTTTATCAAATGTTCATTCAAAAGGTCAATTCGGAGATTATGAAGGTAAAAATGAAAATGATATACTTAAAATATCTGAAATCAAAAATTTATTAATTGTTCAAATAGTTCAGTACAAAAATTCTTCAGTTTCATTTGAGGGTATTGATATTGATGGTTTAAAATTAAAAAATGAACCTTTAACAGTAGCATTTAATGAAAATACAAGGATTATGTGGAATGGACCAAAAAACTGGCTTTTAGTTTCAACAAAAAAAGATTTAATAAAAAATGTAGTAGATGAATTTAAAGATACAGATTTTGCTGTAACAGATTTATCTCATTCAAGGGCTATTATTGAGATTGAAGGACGAGAAACAATTGAAGTTTTAAAAAAAGGATGTCCATTTAATTTTAATTCAATGGAAAAAAATAATTCAATAAATTCAACTTATAATGGAATAGCTTTTATTATTGATAAGTTAGATGACAATCCAAATAAAGTAAGATTGTTCGCTTTAAGAAGCTTTGGAGAATCTTTGTATCATTCTATTACAGATGCATCCCTAGAGTATGGTTTTAAAGGTTTGTAGAAATTAATTTAATCTCGCGTAGCAATATAAACACCAATAGAGGTAATTAGAAATCCAATTAGGTCTAGGTTAGTTAAGCTTTCATTTAAGAAAAGCCATGCCATAAATGCAGATGTTGCGGGGATTAAAAAAAAAATAGAAACAGTTTTGCTAGCCGAGTTATTTTTTATTAAATACATCAAAATTGTAAATGCACCAAATGATACCAAAAAAATTTGATGACTCATTGAAATAATAAATGTTGGCGATAAATCGATATAAGGGTCAACAAATAAAATTATTATTAATAGATGAAACAAACAACCACCAATAGCTTGATTCATATTGCTTACAGATAAAGGAAGATTATTACTTAATTTTTTTTGCCATAAAGTAGAAAATGTAATTGCCAATAAAGCTATTATAGTTGCGATCAATCCCATAGCTGGTATTTTAGAGCCAACATCAAAACCCAACACAAGACCTGCGCCAGCGAATCCTAATAATACACCTATCCACTGTTTAGTAGATACTTTTTCATTTAAGATTGGACCACTCAATGCATTTGTAAGAACTGGTTGCAAGGTCACAATTAAAGCAGCAATTGCTGTAGGCATACCAATTGAAATTGAGTAAAAGACACCCCCAAGATAAAAACCATGAAATAATATCCCACTAAAAAAAGATTCAAAAAAGTTTTTTTTACTAACTAATACTTTTTGTTTTGAATAAATAGAAAATAAAAAAAAACCTAGGGCAACTAAAGCAAATCTAAATGCTAAAGCAGCAAATGGATCACTATTATCTATAATTGGCTTAGTTGTTATGAATGCAGAAGACCATAAAACTATAAATATGAAAGGGAATATTTTAATCATTATACTCAATAAACAAATAAATTAATCAAAATCAAATAAATACCTATAATGAACAAATTAAATGTAGTAATAAAATAACAAATCACTTAAACTTTTAGTATGATCTTAAAAGTATTAAGAATTTTTACAATTATTCTTTCCTTTTTCTTTTTAACAGGTTTTGTTTCTGTTTTTTCAATTCTTGGTCCAGGCGTGACAGCACTTACTTCAGGCAATTTGTATAAAGCAGGAGCACAATTTATAATTAATCAAAGCATAGAAAAAGAAACTGGAAAAGATTCTTTAACTTTAATTAAAGAAGAAATAAATAAAAATTTAATTAAAGAGGAAATAAATAAAAAAATTTCATTAAATGAGGATTTACGACAATTAGTTGAAAAAAGAATAAAAATTACTAGACAAAAATTAGAAAATCAAAATTTACAAAAATTAGTTAAAAAACGAATAATGGTCACTAGATCAAAACTTAATTTAAATAATATTACTCAATAATATTTAGATATATAAGATTTTCTTGATTAGTTTCTTTACACCACATTTCATAGCTTTCACAAACTCTCCATAGATGATCAAAAGCTCGTTGAGAAATCTCTAATGGAAAATGACTTTTTGTATAATAAAGTTTAGGTATTTTCATTAAAAATTTTACCATAGAATCTTTTTGAAGTTCTAAAAGTCTCAAAGTTTCTTGATTTATTTTTTTTTTACTAATTTGATCGATAAATTCATTATTCTTTAATTGTAAAAACCATTGATCATGAAATTCTCCTGAACTTAATAAATCATATTCTTTAGTGGTCATAAAAATTTCAAATGCCTGTATATTGTTAACTTCAGGATTTTGTTTTTTAATTTTAATCAGATTTGAATAAACAAATTCAGCAGCTCTTAAAACATATGGTTTTTCGTTTTTATCAGACATATTTAATTTTTATGCTTAATCATAGCTGAATGAGCTAAAATTAAATTGGGATCTAAAAATATTTTAGAAGATTTTACATTTTTAAAAGATTTAAAAGCAAAAATTGCAATTGGGAGCTCTGTACAACCTAAAATTATTTTTTTACATTTCATTTTAATCAATGAATGAATTGCAGGTTTTATTGCTTTCGCAGCAGCTTTTACATTTCCCATTTTAACAAATTTAATTGATTTATTAACGGATGACTTTTGAAGTTTTTGAGAAGGCTCAATTAATTGATAATCTTTTTCAAAAATTTTTTTATAAACTCCAGTTTTTAGAGTTCCTTCAGTTGCTAATAATCCAATTTTTGATTTTTTTTGGCATTTTTTTTTTGTAAATTTAAAAACTTCTTTGGGCATATTAATTATTGGAATATTTATTTTTTTTTGCAAATCATCAAACCAATAATGAGCTGTATTACAAGGTATAACTATAAATTTACATTTATTTTTTTCTAATAGTTTACAACCTTTGACCAAACTTTTTAAAACTCTATTATATTTTTCTTTACTTGATTTATTAGTAGATTTGTTTGAAAGATTTTTAGTTTGAGAGCCTATAGACTCAGGTCTTCCAGGAATATTTGATTTGTTATAAAGTAAAAATAATGGATACTCTTGATCGATTTTTCCTCTATTTAGAACTGCAAGCTTATTACAGAAATCTAGACCAGCTTGAGTTCCCATCCCACCTAAAATTCCAATCATATGTTACTTAACTTATTAATTTTTTAATTTAATTCTATAATTAATAACTGTGTTAAAAAATTGTTATTAAATTAGGTATTGGCTGAATAATATATTTATTAATACTTTAATAAAATTTTTCAGCCAATAGGAAGTGTGAAATTATGCAGTTTTTAAGTTAACTGCTGAAGGACCTTTAGGACCATCTTCAACATCGAAAGTCAAAGCTTGACCCTCATCTAAACCGTTCATACCAGCATCTCTTACTGCTGAAACATGTACAAACACATCTTTTTCTTTATCTTCTCTTTCAATAAAACCAAAACCTTTGGTTGGATTGAACCACTTTACTTTTCCTTGTAGACTCATATTTATCTTCTTATTTTTTGTTATGTTAAATTATTACTTATAATTAAGTAATTATGGATTTCTTTAGATTTTATTGGGTTTTGTCAACAAAATTGATCAATTATTAAAAATAATTTATTAAGTGTTATCAATAAGCATAGTTAAATAAACAGAATTAATGTCTTCTTTGTAGTGCGCAAAAGGCTCGCATACAGTAAATCCAGTTTTTTTGAAAAGTTTTCTTGCTGGAATAAAAAAATTACCAGCACCCGTTTCAATACTTAATCTTTTTATCTTAAGTTTTTTAGCTTCGTTTATTAAATGATTAATTACATTAATTCCTTGTCCTTGATTTCTGAAATTATCATGGATTCTTATAGATTTAAATTCTCCATGCTCTTTATCAAGAAATTTTAAAGCGCCACAACCGATTAGTCTTCCTTCATTCCACAAACTCCAAAATTTAATTGAGGGTACTTTTAAACCAGGAATATCTAAAACATGAGCACTCCCCTCTGGTGAGGCAGCTCTAAGCTCAATAAAATGTTTTAATAGAAGCTCATTAACTTCTGGATTATCAAAATTACCTTCTACTGATTTTAACATTTATACTAAAGTTGTGATATGGCCCATTTTTCTTTTTTCTTTTATCTCTTTTTTCAAATAATCAAAGAAAAATTCATTTTCATTAAACTTTTGAATATTTCTGTAATGTGTAATTTGCTCTCCAAGAAGATTTATCATTTTAGCATTAGATATTTTTTTTAATGGAATTTGTTCTAATCCACATACAGCTCTAACATGATTTTCAAATTGACTTATATTGAATGCATTTATCGTCAAATGTCCCGAGTTATGTACTCGTGGAGCTATTTCATTTACATATAAATTGTCATTTCTATCAATAAAAAATTCTACACACAAAGTTCCAATATATTTTAGTTCTTCTGCAATTAGCATAGCCCAATCTTTAGATTGATTAAAAATATTTTCATTAATTTCAGCAGGAATTTTTGAATATTTTAAAATTTGATCTTCGTGAATGTTTTCGATTGGTTCATATATTTCATATCTATTATTACTAAATCTTGTAATTATGATTGAAATTTCTTTTTTTAATTTTACAAGTTTTTCAAGAATATAACCTTTTGAAAAATCAATATTTAATGAATGAATTGCATCACTAGAATTTATTGGATATTGACCTTTACCATCATAACCTAATGTAGTTGTTTTTAAAATGCCTGGTAAAAAATCTTCTAAAGCATCAATATCATTTTTTTTTTCAATTGAAACATATCTGGTTGTTCTAATATTCAATTTATTAACAAAATCTTTTTCAGCTAATCGATGTTGAATTAATCTATTAACAGAAGGCTTTGGTTGAACAGTCTTTAATTTATTAATTTCATTTAATGTCTCAAATGGTATGTTTTCAAATTCATAAGTGACTAAATCAACTTGATTTATAAATTCTGATATTTTTTCTTTGTTATCATAACTTCCAGTAATAAATTGGTTACAAAAATATTGTGCTGGTGCATCTATATCATCACAAAAAATAACAGTTTTAATATTTAATTTTTTTGCTGCTATTGCAAGCATACTTCCAAGTTGACCGCCCCCAATGATACCAAGAGTAATGTCAGTCATTTTATTTTGGGGTTTTTTTCACAGATTTAGTTTGTAACATTCTAAAATATTTAAGTTTTTTTCGAACATTTGGATTGTTATTTGCAATTATTGCCGCAGCTAATATAGCAGCATTAATGGCACCATCTTCTCCTATGGCAAGTGTTCCCACAGGTATTCCTTTAGGCATTTGTGCAATTGATAACAAACTATCTAAACCTTTAAGTTTTTTACTTTCAACAGGAACACCAAGAACTGGTATATGGGTAAGTGCTGATATCATTCCTGGAAGATGAGCAGATCCTCCAGCACCTGCAATTATTACCCCGATATGATTCTTCTCTACTTTTGCAGCATATTCATACATTCTTTGTGGTGTTCGGTGAGCAGATATAATTTTCATCTCAAATAAAACTCCAATTTTTTTTAGGGTTTTTTCGGCTAGTTTCATTACTTTGTAGTCAGATTGACTTCCCATTATGATTGAAACTTTTAATTTACTATTTTTTTTCATGAAAATTGATCAATCTGTTTATTTCAAAATTAACTTAAAATTTCAATAAAATTAATAGTATTTAAAATACATATTGATTAGAGTTAAGTTTACTATGAATTATAAAATCGACAATCTTCAATACTGTAATTGGTCTAGAAAAATCTTTGAGATTAACAGGTCTGCTGGTTTAGATGCTGTCCATGTTACTATTGTTTACCATGAAGATTTTGATGAATTACAACTTGAAATAAAAAAATGGGAAAAATTATTTAATGAAAACTCTGATTTAATTTTTCCTGGTAAGAACTTTAAAGATATTGATAAAGCTAATAAAGAAAATAAGACTGCGATATTCTTTGGTTTTCAAAATTGTTCTCCTATTGAGGATGATATAAAGCTTGTTGAAAAGGTTCATCAATTAGGATGTAGATTTATGCAACTTACTTATAATAACCAATCTTTACTTGCAACAGGCTGTTATGAAAAAGTAGATAGTGGAGTTACAAATTTTGGACGCGAGGTTATAAGAGAAATGAACAGTGTTGGTCTTGTTGTTGACATGTCACATTCTGCAGAAAAAAGTACTATAGATGCAATTGAGTTGAGTGAAAAACCAATTGCAATTACTCATGCCAATCCTTCTTTTTGGCATCCTGCTAAAAGAAACAAATCCTCTGATTTATTAAAAATTTTAAGTGATAGTGGCGGAATGTTGGGTTTGTCATTATACCCTCATCATTTAAAAGATAATACAAATTGTACTTTGGAAAGTTTTTGTGAAATGGTTGCAAAAACAGCTGAAATAATGAATGTGAATAAAATTGGAATAGGTTCTGATCTTTGTTTAGATCATCCAGATACTGTTGTTGAATGGATGAGAAATGGTTCTTGGTCTAAAAGTAAAAATTATGGAGAAGGAACAAAAAATAAACCTGGTTTCCCTAAGCAACCTGACTGGTTTCTTGACTCCAGAGGGTTCTCAAATATTGAAAAAGGTCTAAAAAAAGTAGGTTTTTCAGATACCGAGACACATGGAATACTTGGAAATAATTGGTACAATTTTTATAAATCTATTTAATTATGAAAGTTGAATTAAGAGACCCAAATAAGATAATGAAATTATCAAGGCTAGGATCTTTTCATCAATCAAAATTATCTTTTTTAAGAAGTTTCCTTAACGAATTTAAAGAGTGGGAATATAAAAGAGATTTATTTAATTTAAATGAAAATGGTTTTGGAGAAGCCGTTTATTCATTTAAAAAAAATAAAAGAGTTTATTCTTTAGTTTGCTTTGCAAATGAAATCAAAGATGAAGAAAGATCAGATAGAGTTATTGCTACAAAATGGGATGCAGCTTTTACACTACATGATGGGGTTCCTGCAAAAAAAGATATTGAAAGATTAAAAAATGAAGTTCCAAAACAAGAAGTTGGTAGACTTTCTTATAAAGAATTAACTTTATCGAGAGCAAACAAATCAGTAAGAATTTATAATCACGTAGTTGAAAGTTTGAGCAAAGGTCAGCAGCCAGATTTAAACTTATTATCAAAAGTAGGTTATTTATATAGAACTACGGCAGTATATGGCTCAGGTAAATTTGGCCTTGCAGATCGATTTAGAATTAAAAATCGTGAAGAAATTAACGGTCCATTTAGATTAGAAATGATGTTGGTTTATTTGGTAAGACAATTTACTTTTGATCAAGTTAATCATGTTGCTTATCATAAAAATCCAAAAAAAGCTGTTAAGCTAGATGATAATATTTGTAAAAACTTGGGAATTGGTAATTCTACAGGCTTGGGTATGGCTCCATTTATAGTCAATCACCCAACTCTATTAAATAATTGGATTTTAAGTAGAGAAAAGGCACTTAAAAAAATTAGAGAAATCAAAAATGTAGAAAGTCAAGATGGTGATTTATTTATAGATTGTGTAAAAAAATCATTAATAAATATTACAAGCTGGAATACTGATAGCGAATATCAACAAAAAAAAATTTCTTCATTATTAAAGGATGTTGAAAAATTTTTAAACTTTATAAATAAAGATTTTAATTTTGAGAGCGAATATCCTTTTAACAAAATATATCAATGGTTAGAGGATAATACTTGTGAGGAATGTATTGAATACATTGTATCAATAATGATGGAACCCTATAACAATATTGTAAATCCTTTGGTAAAACAAATGAGTTCAGATGAAGAAAAATATTTTAATATTCCAGCGCATAGAAAAGTTGAAGAATTGCGGAATATTATTGAAGCAAAGTATCCTAATATTTTAGAAATTAATTTTGAAGAAAAAGAAAATAATAAAAACTTTTGGTTTATTTCAAAAAATAAAGAAGAACCTAGATTGGCGGATCGTTTTGAAGAGCATGGATCAGAATTAGAACAGCCTTTAGCAATTGCGAGAGATATAAAAAAACTTTATGACAAATTATTAGTCTCAAAAAATAGTTTAACTATTGCTGAGTTTTTAACATTAAATTCTGAGTTAAGACATGTTGTAAGGAGAGCGTTCATCGTAGAAAAATTTCCTTATTCAGAAATACAAGATAATATAATTGGTAAAGATTTAATGCCAATTGATATGTTGAGACTAAAATTATCTTTTTTTGGGGCATTAAAATTTGATCCAAGATCTGACAAATGGTTAAGGATTTGTATGTTCCAAGGAGCTCCACTTCCAAATGAGCTAAAAAGTTATGACGAGCAATGGGTATATAAAATTAATATTTAATAATGAAATCATTGAGTGAAATTGAAACTACCGTAAAAAGAGCTTCAAAAGCAGCAGGATATTCTTGGGGTGTTTCTGAGGAAACAGGGAAAAGTATAAGGTTATTAGAGTTATTTAGTTTACCAGGTATTAAGCATCTTAATGAATATTTTAATGAAAAAAATAAAAGAAAATTTGAAAATTTAAATTTAATTAATGAAAATAATTCTTCCTCAAACAATCCTTGCTGTCCAATTACTTTAGGTGTTAGTTTTTTAGATCAAATAAATATTTTAGAAAATTTAAAAAAAATTGAATTCAAAAATGTTGCTTATCCAATAATTTTTATCTCTTTCATAAGTCGTTCATCAGAAATAATTGGAAAGAAAATCTATTTAAAAATAGATGAAAAAAAAATTTTATTAAACTTAAATGTAAATATTAGTTCAAATTTTATTGATCAAGAATTTCCGAAGATAGCGAATACAATTGAGGTCAATCTACTTGAAAATGAAGACAACTTTACAGATGATGAATGGAATAATTTATACAAGTTATCTGAAGAAACTTTTGTTGAAGAGAGTGACAGTTTAAAAGAAGGTGCGGCAGGTGCTGGTTTAACTGATAATGATTGATAAAATTGACGATAAAAATCTTAAGATAGATACTGAAGAATTAAATAATATTTGCGATGAATGCAAAGAAGAGGACGAGAGTGTTACTCAAAATTTAATTCTTACTGGATTTAAATTATGTAAATCTTGTAGAGTATCTAAGACTATTTTTCCAATTTAACTAATTTGACTAACTGGGAGCATATTCATTTTACTCATCACAAATGAGATAGATAAAAATGCAATAATTAAAAATGATAAAAGTACAATTCCAAAAGATTTAAAATTAGATTTTAAACTTAATATTTGTTTTGTTGAAATTATTAAACCTGCAAAAATCCAAAACTGGGTAAGAAAAATTATTGGTATCATTAAATCTGGTGTGACAGCGAAAAATCTTAATAAACCAGGAGCATGTGCAAAACCAACAGCTGTTAATACTTTTTTGAAAGAAACTTTGGTTTGCTTATCGGGAAATAATTTAACTCCAATTACAAAAATAAAAATTGCCCATATAAGCCAAGTAACTATTGCAGTTAGGCCTGACATTGCTACAGCTGTTTTAATAATAGTATTTGCAGCTACTGCTCCAGCAATACCATCTAGGATCATTATTATTCCAGCAAAGTATATTGATGCTTCTCCAAAATTTTTATTATCTGAATAAAGAGTTTTATCTAATTTTATTGACTTAAAAATTATATTTAAAAATTCAGCAAACATTAATTTTTTTTATTTTTATTTTTTTGAGCCTTATAAGAAACAATTAATGGAAATATTATTAAAGCAATAGCAATGATAATGCAAACTGCTATTAGAAAACTTTTGGTCATTAGAATTGAAAAGGGGAGCTGAAATTGGCTCCCCCTTAGTAAATTTTAGCCTTTTACAACTTCTCTAGTATTTGCGTTGAAAGACTCTTTGAATGGAATATCCACAACTACAGCATCTACAGGTGTTCCTGCGGTGTCTGAGTATTTTTCTGGAAGATGAACTTTAAACTTAGTTCCAACTTTACCTTTTGGAAATCCATTAGGGTTTAAAGTTCCGTCAAACGGAACATATCCCATAGCAATGTTTGTTTTCTTTTCTGGATGCCACCATGGTGAGGTAATAAATCCAACTGGATCTCCACCCTTTTCTGGTGATACCAACCAAAAGTCAGGTGCATAATCATCAATAGGTTTACCACCCAATTCCATTCCAACTAATTGAAGTTTATAAGGTTTTTTTCCAGCTTTTATATCTGCTCCCATTTTCTCTAAAGCAGCTTTACCAACATAATCAGCTTTTTTATTCCATTCACCTTTACCGGATAATGAAACTTGATAACCTAAATTACATTGGAAAGGATTATGTTGTTGATCCATGTCTTGTCCCCAAGAAAGAATACCTGCTTGTATTCTTCTATGGTGCGCAGGCGCAATAACCATCAAGTTATGTTTTTTTCCTGCATCTAATACTGCATTCCACATATCTTCAGCATATAAAGTTGCATTTCTTAAGTATATCTCATAACCAGCCTCTCCTGAAAAACCAGATTGAGAAATTACACAACTTCTTCCACCAATTGTTGCTTCTGCTAATCCATAGAAAGGCATATTATCAAAGTCAACTTGATCTCCACAAAGGTCTTTCATTAAAGCTTTTGATTTAGGACCTTGAATTTGTACTGGACATGCATCAATTTCTTCAATTGTACAATTAAATCGTCCATCTGCATTTACACCTTGTAAATACATTCCAATATCAGAGTCTGATAACGAAAACCAAAATTCATCTTCTGAAATTCTTAAAAGAATTGGATCATTTAAAACTCCTCCATAAGCATTACACAAGATTACATATCTTGCCCTCATAGGAGAAATTTTTTTTGCATCTCTTGTGATTACATAATCTGTAAACTTTTCTGCATCCGGACCTTTAACTCTTATTTGTCTTTCAACAGCCACGTTCCACATTGTTACATGGTTTACGATAGCATCGTACTCAACCATTGCTCCACCATCTTCAGGTTTTACATACCCTCGTGGATGATAAATTCGATTGTATACAGTTGCTCTCCAACAACCTGCCTGCATTGATAAATGCCAATAAGGTGATTTTCTTACCCTTGTTGAAATTAATAATTCAACTTTAGTTGGCCCACTCTGTCTTAAATTGTATGGTACTTCTCTATCAGACTGATCAACAGAAGTAACATGTTGTACTTTAGTATAGTCAAATTCTTTAGACATAACTATTCTCCTTCAACCACTTGTTAGTTTCCTTCAAGCCGCCGAATGTATAAATGTGGAAGTTATCAGTATGCGATTTAACTTTCCCAATTAAATCATTAGGGTCTTTAGGTTTCAATAAATCTAATGCCTTAGTAAAATTAGATTTAAGAAAGTTTAAGGAATTTTTTGCCCCAACAATATTAGCAAATTTAATTAAGCTAGATATTTTTAATGGCCCAGTAATTCCCACATGCACTGGTACGCTTTGTTTAGAAATAAAATCTACAATAGGCTGAGGATCTAGTAACCACTGTGTTACAATATAATCAGCGTAAGGCTTTTTATCTATCATAGCTTTTTCTAAATCTGAGTCGGATATATCAGGACTCCCCTCTGGATGTCCAGCAATTCCTATTTTCATTTTTTCAAAATAACCTGTCTCTAAAAGTTGAAATGAGCTATCAAATTTACCTGTTGGCTCTCTTCCACCTCCAATAATCAATGCTTGCTTTACCCCTCCATCTTTGCATCTAGAAACATAATCTTTAAGTTCTTTTTCATCATGCATTGATCTAGCTGGAAAATGAGGTACTGGATTAAATCCTTTTTTTACAAGTTCCACAGCTTTATCGGCAGTTTCTCTATAATCACCTCCAGGTAGCATAGTAATATAAATGTCAGACAATGCTGGAACCGTATCAACTTCTGTTTTGGGTCCTATTTCCAATGAAAAATTCATAGTGGAGATTTTTATTTATTTTAAAATATGTGTCTAGAAAATTCGATGCTGCAAAGTATCAACTATTTTATCTGACCTCTATGCTTCTGAATTCTTCTTCCATATTCTTGAGTGACTCTATCAAAGACAATTGCGAGAGCTACTATTGCCAATCCATTCATCATACCAAGAGCTAAATATTGGTTAGAAACAGCCCTTAATATTGGTACACCGAGACCTTTTACGCCTATCATAGAGGCAATAACTACCATAGCTAAAGCCATCATTATAGTTTGGTTTACTCCAGCAAAAACAGTTGGTAAAGCAAGTGGAATTTGAACAGATTTTAATTTTTGAGTTGTGGTTGCTCCAAAAGCCTCACTAGCCTCTAAAGTTTCTTTGTCCACTTCTCTTATGCCTAGATTAGTTAATCTGATAATTGGAGGAACTGCATAAACACAAACAGCAATTAATCCTGGGACTTTCCCAATTCCTAACAACATCAAAATTGGTATCAAATAAACAAAACTAGGAATTGTTTGCATCATATCTAATACAGGAAGTATTGTTTTTTCTGCTCTAGCAGATCTTGACATGATAATTCCTATTGGAATTCCAACAACAATGCAGATAATTGTACAAACTGTAATAATAGCAACTGTTGCCATACAATCTTCCCACATTCCAAAATAGCCAATTAACAAGAATGCAATTGCACTACCTGTAACTAATTTCCAACTTTTTGAACCCAACCAAGCTAATCCACAAATTATTGCAATAATCATTATCCATGGTGTGGATAATAATAGTTTTTCTAATGATACTAAAAAAAATAATAATGGATCAAAAAATGCTTCTATATTATCACCATATTCTCTTGAAAAATTTCTAAAAGCTAAGTCTATACCTTTTCTTAACTCCATTTGGGATCTTCTTCCCATCTCTGGAAATTCAGTAAAAAATTCCATAAATACAATTTTTTTACGAGCCTATATTAAATAGGCTCGTAATTAAAAGTTAATTATAAACTTTTTTTGATTTTTTTTGCAACATCTGAAGATACCCACTTAGTCCAAATATCTTCATGCTTAATTAAAAACTCAATGGCAGCATCTGAACCTTTTGCTTGGTTATCAGCCATGTAAACTAACATTCCGTTCATTACTGTACCCGGGTAAGTTCTATTTTCAACATAACTAAGAACATCTTTTCCACCAGTTTTTGCAAAGTTAGCACTTACAATTGAGTTAACCTCAGATTTTGTCCATGCAGTTGGTTTTGGATTTGCACAATCTTGCTCTGCAAGTGTAATACAATTATCCCAGTTATCTCTTCCTGCAAAAGGAACACCAAAGTCAACTGGTTGTAAATTATATTTACCAACCATTGAAGTTGGATTCCAATAATAACCAAACCATGGCTCACCAGAGTCTGAAGCTTTAGCGATAGAACCATCTAAACCTGCAGCAGAACCTGGATCAATTAATTTCCAACCTTTTTTTTCCATATCAAAAGCTCTGTATAAATTTGCATTAGCCAATTGACATCCCCAACCAGCTGGACATCCCATGAAAGCTCCTTTTGATGGATCCTCTTTGTCTGGAAATAAATCAGGACGTTCTAAGATTTGCATTGCTGTCATTCCCTTAAGCTCTGGATGTTTTTTTAAAGCTGCAGGATTTAACCACCAACCTTCACCAAGACCTGTAATTGGAGCTTTATTAGCAATAATTAATCTTTTTTCACTTACTGCTTTTTTTAAAGGAGTGTATACTGCATTCGCCCATTGCTCAGGGTTCATGTCAGGAGTTCCTTTATCATTCATTGATGTAAATGTAGGCATAGTAGCACCAGGCACTAATTCTACGTCACATCCATATCCTTCCTCTAGGATAATTTTATCAACGTTTGCCATTAACTCGGCAGATGCCCAGTTTTGTTCTGCAATAACTAATTTTCCACAAGCATTAGCAAAGGAAGTCATACCAAATGCTAAAATCACAGAAAATAGTATTGTTTTTAATTTTTTCATTATATCTCCATCAGTTAATTTTCGATGCACTAATAGAACATAACAATCAAAAGATTGCAAATAACTTTCAACTATTAGTTGAAGCCAAATTGTCTTTAAATAAGATTTATAAAGGGATAGTGTTTTTTAATGAAATTTTCTGCAAATTTTTTTTTCAAAGAATTTGTTTATATTTTAAATTGTAAAACTGTATTTCAACAAATCATAATAAGAGAATCGTAAAATTTAGCTTAATTAATTCCAACTTAAACAAGGAGGTTTAATAAAAGTTGAAATGAAAAAGTTATCACAAATAGTCGATTTAAAAAAAATAAAAGTAGTAAATAAAAATATAGATAAAGCTCATGGTCTACCTAATGAGTGCTATACAAATAATGAGTATTTATCTGTTGAAAGAAAAAAAATATTTGAAAATAAATGGGTTGTAATTGGTGTTGGAAGTTCAATTCCTAATGTTGGAGACGCAAAACCATTTGATCTTTTAGGAATACCATTAATTATTTTAAGAGACAAAAATAAAAAAGTAAAAGTTTTTCATAATGTTTGTAGTCATAGAGGATACAAAATTCTTCAAGAAAAATGTAAAATTAAAAATGTAATAAGATGTCCTTATCACTCTTGGTCCTATGATTTGAGCGGCAAGTTAATAGCCACGCCTCATATTGGCGGAATGAATAAACATAATTGTAATAAATTTAGCAAATCAAAAAGTGGACTTAAGGAAGTTAGATCTTATGTTTGGTTAGATTTAATTTTTGTAAATATAAATAATAATGAAATTGATTTTGAAAAATATATTAAACCTTTAAGTGATAGATGGAAAAAATTCTGGCCGATAAAAGATAGAGACTTAATTGTTTATTCAAAAGATTATGGTTATTTTAATTTAAATGCTAAATGTAATTGGAAATTTGCAATAGAAAATTATTGTGAAAGTTATCATCTACCCTGGGTTCATCCTGGTTTAAACTCTTACTCAAAAATTGATGATCATTATCATATTCAAGGATTACCTAATCGTTTTGCTGGGCAAGGCACTATGGTTTATAATCCAAGGTTTAAAAGTAACTTAAAATTTCCAACATTTCCAAACTGGCCAAAAGATCAAGAGCATATTGCTGAATACGTTGCTCTTTTCCCAAATGTAATGCTTGGGATTCATAAAGACCATTTTTACGCCTACTGGTTAGAACCAGTAAATAATGAATATACAAAAGAACATATGGAAATTTTTTATGTTAGTAACGAAGCGGCAAATTCGAAAAAATTTAAATCACTTAGAAAACAAAACTTTGAACTTTGGAAAGGAGTTCAAAGTGAAGATTTAAATATAATTGAGGGAATGCAAGATGGGAGAAAATCACCATCTTATAATGGGGGAAACTTTTCACCTGTGATGGATAATCCCACCCATCATTTCCACAAATGGGTTGCAAACAATATAATGAAATGAAAGGATAAATTATGAAAAAAGATCTTATTACTAGATTAAATGAAGGACCTATTATGTGTGCAGAAGGATACCTTTTTGCAATGGAAAGAAGAGGTTATCTTTCAGCAGGTCCATTTGTTCCAGAAGTAGTTTTGGAACATCCTGAGGTAGTGACTCAGTTACATAGAGAATTTATTAGAGCTGGATCAGATGTTGTTCAAGCATTTACTTATTATGGTCATAGAGAAAAACTGAGAATTATTGGCAAAGAAGATATGTTAGAGCCACTCCAAAAAAATGCTCTTAAGATAGCGAAAGATGCTGCGAATGAATTTAAAGATTTAGATTTAATGGTTTGTGGAGATGTAGCTAATACAAACGTATTTGATCCTGGCGATGCTAATACTCATAAACAATGTCAACAAATGTATGAAGAACAGATAGCTTGGGCGAAAGAAGCTGGTGTTGATTTTGTAATTGCAGAAACCATAAATTGGACAGAAGAAATGAAGATAGCATTAAAAGCTATCAAGGATGCAGGTCTTATTGCAGTTTGTAATTTTGCTATTCCTAGAGGAGACAAAACTAGAGAAGGTCATACTGCTGAAGATGCTTGCAAAATGATGGAAGATTTAGGTGCAGATGTAGTTGGTTTAAATTGCTATCGAGGCCCAGACATGACTATGAAATTATTAAAAAAAGTTAGAGAAAAGGTATCATGTCATGTTGCTGGACTCCCAGTTCCTTATAGAACTACTGAGGAAGAACCTGGTTTTTTAAATATTAGTGATCATGGTTGTAACTGTATCCCAGGAGGTAATGCCTTCCCTGTTGCTTTAGATAACTTGTTTTGTAACAGATTTGAAATGGCAGAGTTTGCCAAAGATTGTGTTCAAAATAAAATAAATTTTATTGGTATTTGTTGTGGAGCTGAAGCTCATCATGTTAGAGAAATGTCAGTTGCAATTGGAAAGAAGCCAATTTCAATGAAATATATGCCAGACATGAGCAAACATTTCCATCATGGTACAGATAAATCTTTAAAAAAAGTGAATAAGGAAATTAAATATTAATGGAAAAGCATGCCAAAGTAGTAATCATAGGTGGTGGTGTAGTAGGATGTTCTATCCTTTACCATTTATCTAAATTTGGATTAAAGGATTGTATTTTACTTGAGAGAAACGAACTAACCTCAGGTTCTTCTTGGCATGCTGCAGGTAATGTTCATGTAATTTCATCTGACCCTAATATTTCTAGGATGATGGCTTACACAATAGGTTTATATAAGGAAATTGAAAAAGAATCTGGTCATTCAACAGGCTTTAAACCAAGTGGAGGCTTTTACTTAGCATCAAATGAAGTCTGGGCTGATTATTTAAAAAGAGAAAGATCAAAAGCAAGGTATATGGGGCTTGATCAAGAATTTATTTCTTTAGAAGAAGTAAAAAAGAAACATCCATTAATTGATCCCTCTAGATATTTGCTAGCTTTATGGGATCCTATTGATGGTGAAGTTGATCCATCGGGAGTTACTTACGCTTTTGCAAAAGCAGCAAAAGTTCATGGTGGAAAATATTACACTCACACAGTTGTTAAGGATACGAAACAAAAAGAGGATGGAACTTGGGATGTCTTTACTGAAAAAGGAAACATCAATGCTGAAATAGTAATTAATGCGGGTGGTTTGTGGGCAAGAGAAGTTGGACAATTAGCTGGACTTAATCTTCCAGTTCAACCAATGGAACATCATTATTTGATCACCGAACCTATTCCAGAAATTGAAGCGATGGGTGATCAAAGACTGCCTATTGGAACAGATTTTGAGGGAAATATTTACTTTAGACAAGAGGGAAAAGGATTGTTGCTTGGAACTTATGAGCCAAAATCAACTCCTTGGAAAGTAGAAGGTACACCAATGAATTTTGGACATGAGTTGCTTGAACCAAAGTTAGATAACATTCAAGATAGATTAGCAATTGGTTTTGAGAGAATGCCAGCATTAGAGCGTGCAGGTATTAAGAATATAGTTAATGGTCCTTTTACTTTTGGTCCAGACGGAAGTCCATTGATTGGACCTGTCCCAGGTATGAAAAATTATTGGGTTGCAGTTGGTGTTATGGCTGGTTTCTGTCAAGGTGGAGGGGTTGGAAAATGTATTGCCGAATGGATTATTGATGGAGAACCTTCAATTGATGTTTGGGCTATGGATGTTGCAAGATTTGGAGATTACGCATCACCTCAATATGGAACAATAAAATCTTCAGAAAATTATGAGCGAAGATTTATAATGACTTTTCCAAATGAAACTTTACCAAAAGGAAGAAAACAAAAAACCACTGCACTATATGATCGTTTTGTAAATCAAGGTGCTGTTATGGGAGATAGTTTTGGATTAGAAAATGTTTTGTGGTTTGCAAACAATAAAGAAGATGCTCATGAAGAGCCCACTATTAAAAGATCAAGATCTCATGATTATGTATCAAAAGAAGTTATTAATGTAAGAGAGAATGTTGGTTTAATTGAAGTTGCTAACTTTTCAAAACATGAATTTAAAGGACCTGATGCTAGAAAATTTTTAGATCACATAATGGCTGGAAGACTTCCAAAACCAGGAAGAATATCTTTATCTCCAATGTTGTCATATAGAGGAAAATTATGTGGAGATTTAACGGTTGCTTGTTTAGATGAAAATGAATTCATGGTATTTGGATCTGGAGCTGCTCAAGAAATGCATAGACGTTGGTTTGAAAGTCACTTAGATAAATTTAATTTAAGTTATTCTAATAAATCTGATGAGTATCATGGATTATCTATTGCAGGACCTAACTCAAGAAAGGTTTTGGAAAAAATTGTAAGAGAAGATGTTTCAAATGAAAAATTTAAATTTAGAGACTCAAGGAGAATGTTTGTTGGAGGAGTTCCAGCAATAATAAATAGAATTTCATTTACAGGCGAACTTGGTTATGAAATTTATGTAGCACCCCATTATCAATTAAAACTATATGAAGAATTAATGGAAGCTGGAAATGAATTTAATATTAAACCTTTTGGTGGAAGAGCATTAATGTCAATGAGGTTGGAGAAAAATTGGGGTGCTTGGACGTTAGATTATAGACCAGATTTTACAGCAAAAGAGACAGGCCTAGATGTTTTTATTAATTGGGACAAAGACTTTATCGGTAAAGAAAGTGCACGAAAGGAAAATTCTTCAAATAAACTCATACCATTAATTATTGAAACCAATGATATTGATGTAACAAATAATGAAGCTGTTACGAATGGAGATCAAAGTATTGGTTATGTAACTTCAGGTGGGTTTGCTCATTTTGTAAATAAAAGTGTAGCGTTTACTTTTGTTGATCAAAAAAACATTAAATCTGAAAATAAAATTCAAGTAGAGATAAATGGAGATTTATTTAATTGTTCAATTATTAAAGAACCACTTTACGATCCAAGTGGTCAAAAAATGAGAAGTTAATGGCTCAAAAAGACGTAGGAAACAAAATCCCAATTTATAAGCTTAAAACCACTGATGAAGTTATGAAATATTACGATGAGTGGGGAGACAAAGATAAATATAATAAAGACATGGTTGATTGGAATTATACAGGACCTAGAGAAACCGCAGAAACATTTAACAAATATGAGAAAAATAAAGATACTTTAATTTTTGATGCTGGATGTGGAACAGGTTTAGTTGGATTGGAGCTTAAAAAATATAGTTTTAAAAACTTCCATGGAGCTGATTTATCTCAAACTTTATTAGATACTGTGCCAAAAAATCTTTATCAAAAATTGGTAAAGGTAGATCTAAATCAGCAAATAGAAGTTGAGGATAATTTTTATGGGGGAGTTATGTGCGTTGGAACATTTACTTTTGGTCATGTAAAACCAAATGCATTAGATGAATTTATAAGAATAACAAAACCAGGAGGATTAATTTGTTTTACAATAAATGAAGGAATTCATGAAGAGTATGGTTTTGATAAAAAAATTGATATATTGAAAGATAGTAAGAAGTGGAAAGAAGTAGAATTTTTTAAATCTGACTATATTGCAAGCAAAGATGTGAATGCATGGTTAGGGTTGTATAGGGTATTATGAGGTTTAGTAGAAAAATAGCTCCAGAGATAAAAACAAGACAAAATTTTATTTCTAAAAAAAGATTAAGAGAAGATGAGATTGATTTTGATAATTTAAGATCATATCGTTTAAATAGGGTTAGAAAAGAATTAGTAAAAAATAATTTAGAAGCTTGCATCTTATTTGATCCAGTAAATGTTCGTTATGCTTTAGATACCGTGAACATGAGCGTTTATAATATGCATAATTTAACAAGATATTGTTTTGTTCCGGTTAATGGACCAACTATTCTTTATGAGTATTTTAATTGTGAAATATTATCAAAGCATTTAAATTTAATTGACGAAATAAGACCTGCAATTACATGGGATTATTTTAGTAATGGAGACCAAGCAAATCAACAATTATCAAAATGGATAAATGAAGTTAAAGATTTATCAAAGAGTTATTTTAAATCAAAAAAAATTGCAATCGATGTTCTAAATGGTCCTGCGGTTGCAGCTTTAAATAAGGAAGGTATTGAAGTTGTAGATGCAAAATTGATTTTAGAACAAGCAAGAGTAATAAAATCATCTGATGAATTACTTTGCATGAAAGCAGCAATAGAAGTTGCAGAAAAAGGTGTATCTAAGATGAGATCAGATCTTAAACCAGGAATGACAGAGGATGAATTATGGTCAATTTTGCATAAAACAAATATTGAAAATGGGGGTGAATGGATTGAGTGTAGGATTTTATCTTCTGGTGAAAGAACAAATCCATGGATGCAAGAGAGTAGCAATAAAGTAATGCAAAAAGGAGAAATTGTTGCCTTTGATACTGATATGGTTGGTCCCTATGGATATTGTGCTGACATATCAAGAGCCTTTGTTGTAGGCAATAAATTTAATGATGATCAAAAGAATTTATATTTAATGGCAATGGAGCAAATAGATTTTAATTCGAGATTAATAAAAGATGGAGTGACTTTTAAAGAATTTACAGAAAAATCGTGGGTTTTGCCTGAAGAATATTATCCAAACAGATATTCAGTGATGGTCCATGGAATTGGTTTATGTGATGAGTGGCCAGCAATTAGATATCCAACTGATGGCGGAGAAAGAAGTGGTACTTTTCAAAAAAATATGACTATTACTGTTGAAAGCTATATAGGTAAAGTTGGTGGCAAAGAAGGTGTAAAACTTGAACAACAGTATTTAATTAGTGAAAATGGACTTGAATTAATGTCCCATCATCCGTTAGAAGATATTTAATGAAAATTATTTTAGTAATGGGTTTGCCCGGAGCAGGTAAAACAACTCTAGCAGATGAAATGGCACCACTTTTAAATGCAAAAAGATTAAATGCAGATGAAGTAAGAAAAGCTGCAAACGATTGGGATTTTTCTGAAGAAGGAAGAATAAGACAGGCCAAAAGAATGGCTGAAGCAGCTTTAAAATTGAAAGCAGAAGGACATTATGTGATTGCAGATTTTATTGCGCCAACTCCCAAAGCAAGAAGCTTGTTTCCAGCAGATTTTAGAGTGTGGGTGGATACAATTAAAGAAGGAAGATTTGAAGATACTAATCAAATGTTTGTTAATCCTAAGAATTTTGATTTTCATGTAACAACACAGGATGCAAAAAATTGGGCGCCAAAAATAGTAGAGGAGATAAAAAAATGACATACCAATGGGATAACAAAAAACCAACAGCACAAATGCTAGGAAGATGGCAACCTTTTCACGATGGACATTATACTTTATTTAAAGAAATTATTAAAAAAACTGGACAAGTTTGTATTCAAATAAGAGATGTACAAGGTGTAGATGATAATCCTTTTGATTTTGAAACAGTAAAAAAAAACATTGAGGACAGATTAAATCCTGAATTTGAGGGACAATTTAAAATAATGTTAGTACCTAATATTACAAATATTTGTTATGGTAGGGGAGTTGGATATAAGATTGAGGAGATAGTTTTGGATGAAGAAACTCAAAAAATATCAGCTACCAAGATAAGAGCAAAAATGAGAGAAGAGGGAAAGTTAAAATAAACTTAAATGAACGATAGACTTAAGACTATTGTAGATTTAGAAAAATATCCAATACACCATTTAAATTCACCAAGTATTAAAAATTTAATTAAAAAATGTAAAGAAGAACTTGATCAATATAGTTGTTCAACAATTCCAAATTTTATTTTACCAAAATCACTAAAGGTAATGAATTCTGAGTTAGAAAAACAATTAGATGAAGTTTACATGTCTAAAGAAAGTATTAATGCTTACTTGTATGCAAAGGACGACCCTTCGTTACCAAAAGATCATCCAAAAAGAACTTTTATGAATAGATATAATGGATATTTAAATTCAGATTGTTTCCCAAAAGCTTCTGAGATGAAATATCTTTACGAAACTGAAGAACTTTTAAAATTTGTATCTGCTTGTTTAGGCGTTTCTCCTATTTATAGATGGGCAGACCCTTTAGCATGTCATGCATATAATGTTATGAAACCTGATGGAGTACTGCCATGGCATTTTGATAGTTGTGAATTTACTCTTAGCTTAATGATACAAAAACCTGAGAAGGGAGGTATATTTGAGTATTGTCCGAATATCAGAGAACCTGGAAATGAAAATTTCAAAGAAGTTCAAAAAGTTATTGCAGGAGACAAAACTAGAGTAAGACAATTGAAGTTAGAGCCTGGAGATTTGCAAATTTTTAAAGGAAGATTTACTTTACATAGAGTAACAAAGGTGGAAGGCCAGAAATCTAGATATATGTGTATTCCAGCTTATGTTTTAGATCCGTGGAGAGTTAATACCCCAGAGCACTCAAAAGCTATTTATGGCAAAGTTTTACCAATTCATATAGAAAGAAATCAGGCTAGATCCGATGGATTAACTGATTAAATGAAAAGCAATATAAAAATTAAAAAAATTAACAAAGAAATCTCATCAATTATTATTGATGAACCAAAAACTTATAACTCTTTATCATTCAAAAATCTTTCTGATCTATTGAAAGCATTTAAGAAACTAGATTCTGATAAAAAAGTGAAAGTCATCATATTAGAGGGTGCTGGAAAAGGATTTAGTGCAGGACACAATTTAAAAGAAGTGAGAGGTTTAAAAAAGAGAGATAAATATTTAAAATTATTTAATCTTTGTTCAAAAGTAATGCTTCAAATTGTTGAAGGTAGAAAGCCAGTAATAGCTAAAGTTCAAGGCGCAGCATTTGCAGCTGGCTGCCAATTAGTTGCAAGTTGTGATTTAGCTTACAGTACTAAAGACGCGTTGTTTGCCACTCCTGGTGTAAATATTGGTTTATTTTGCAGTACACCTATGGTCGCTGTAAGCAGAAAGATAAATCGAAAACCAATGATGAAAATGCTGTTAACTGGAGAGCCTATCAATGCAAATTATGCAAAAGAAATCGGTTTAATAAATGATAATTTTTCAAAATTTAAATTAGACAGTGAAGTATTAAAAGTAGCAAATAAAATTGCTTCAAAATCTAATTTAACAATAAAAATTGGAAAACAAGCTTTTTACAAACAATTAGAAATGCCATTAAGGAAAGCTTATAATTATACAAGTAAAATGATGACGCTTAATATGATGGCAATGGATGCAAAAGAAGGAATATCTGCTTTTCTAGAAAAAAGAAAACCTAATTGGAAAAATAAATGAGAATTAAAAATATTTTAATAATAATTTTTATTATTGTGGGACTTTATATTGTTCTGGATTTTAGAGATCATAATTCTCAAAGAGCTATAGACGCGTGTGTAGCAGGCAGTCAAAAATTAGAAAAACCAATGACTATTGAAGAAGCCAAAGAATTTTGTAAGAAAAAAATTTTATTAAAAAACAAATAAATTGTATGAGTGAAATAAAAAATATTCTCTCTAAATATAAATCTATTGCAATGGTAGGAGTTAGCAAAGATCTTAAAAAAACATCAACTATTGTTATGAAATATATGCAAGATTATGGCTTTAAAGTTTACCCAGTAAACCCAAGCGCAAAAGGAGAAAAAATTTTAGGTGAAGAAGTTTATGCTAAAATTACAGATATTAACAAAAATGTAGAAATAGTAGATGTATTTAGACCATCTAGTGAGGCATACGGGATTGCAGAAGATGCTGTGAAGATAGGCGCAAAAGTCTTATGGCTTCAACTGGGAATTCGAGATGAAAAGGCAAAAAAATTAGTTGAAGAAAATAAAATGGAATATATCGAAAACAAATGTACTAAAATGGAATATCAAAAATATTTTTTAAAAGTAAGACAAGCATTTCCTGTCCTTAGTGATTAAATGAATAAAATTATTAAATTTTTAGATAATACTTTTTTAGATTTAGGGCGTCAGTTTAAATGGACTTATTTACCACCATTGATGGTTTATATGGCTGCTGGAATTTCTGGATTAACTGGAATAGTAGGAACATTTTTTGTTAAGGATTATTTAAATTTATCAGCTGCCTTTTTAGCAGGATTGGGTTTTTGGGCAGGAATTCCTTGGGCATTAAAAATGCCATTAGGCCATTTAGTTGATCTTATTTGGGAAAGAAAAAATTACATGGTTTATTTTGGAGCATCGTTAATAGCTGTAAGCTTATTAATTATGTATGGGTTAATTATTCACACTGAAGATATGGCTCAAATTTTTTCAGTAGAAACTTGGTTCGTTATTAGTGTGATTTTAGCCCCTGTTGGTTATGTGGTACAGGACGTAGTTGCAGACGCAATGACAGTAGAAGCAGTTCCTTTAATTGATGAATCAGGAAATGAGTATTCTAGAGATCAGATAAAAATAATGCACACAACAATGCAAACGTTAGGGCGATTTGCAATAATTGGCGGTACGGTACTTGTTGCATTAGTTAACGTAATTTTATTTAGAGATGTAGAAAGCTTAGAGCAAGCTGATAAGATAAATTTATATGGAACCATTTATATTTATGCTCTTGTAATACCTTTGGTTTCAATTTTAGGGGTAATTTTAGCAAATTATTTAAGACATAAAAAAATACAGAACTTAAAATCTAAAGGTTTAGAATTTAAAGAGGAAAGAGATGACGAAAAAACAAAAATTAATTGGTGGATTTTAGGAGGAAGTTTAGTTTTTGTAATTTTTACGTTATCAGTAGGTTCATTCAAAGTACCTTTTGCACAAGAAATTGTATTCATTGGGTCAGTAATAATCATTCTATTTTTGATGTTTAAACTTATTAAGGAATTACCTGAGGAATTACGATTAACAATTGTAGGTACAGCAGTAATTATTTTTATATTTAGAGCCATGCCAGGCCCTGGTCCTGGTTTAACATGGTTCGAAATTGATGAACTAGGATTTAATGAGCAATTTTTTTCTATTCTATCATTGCTAGCATCAATTTTAACATTAGCTGGTATTGTTTTACTAAGACCATTTATGGCTAAAAATTCAATTGCTAAAATAATAGTTGTTTTAAGTATTGCTGGTGCAATTTTATTTTTACCAAGTGTTGGAATGTATTATGGTTTTCATAATTGGACAGCTTCGTTAACAGGTGGAGTGGTTGATGCTAAGTTTATTGCACTAATTAATACCGCGCTAGAGTCTCCTCTTGGTCAAGTATCAATGATACCTTTACTAGCTTGGATAGCGAAAAATGCTCCAGCACATTTAAAAGCAACTTTTTTTGCAGTTTTTGCTTCCTTTACTAATCTTGCATTATCTGCAAGTTCGCTTGGAACAAAATATTTAAATGAAATATTTACAGTAACAAGAGAGGTAAAAGATAAAGTTTCTGGTGAAATTCAAACAACAGCAGATTATTCTGAGCTTGGAATTTTATTGATTGTTGTGACACTTTTGACATTAATTCTTCCTATATTTTTTGTATTTATTATTAATAATAGTAAATACAAAACATCAGAATAAATATTGTTAAATGAAAATTGTTTTTAAAATACTTTTTTTGCTATTGATGACTATTTCGTTTTCATATGCTGAATTGTTGAAACCAAATAACTCCATTAGTCCAAAAGAAGTTATAAGTATTCAACTTTCCGGTCTTAAAGATAATGACCTAGTATATAAAGATAGTGGGATCGAGCAAACTTGGAATTTTGCCCACCCAAATAACAAGAGGGTTACTGGACCTTTAGATAACTTTAAAAGAATGATTAAAAGTGAGTCCTATCAAATGATGATTAATCATTTAAATCACACAATAACAGAGCTTGGAAGCAGTGATAAATGGGCTCAATTTGAGGTAATTATTCTAGATAAAAATAAGATTTATCATAAATTTAATTGGCAGGTTGAAAAGTATACGATGGATGGAAGTTTAAAAAACTGCTGGCTGACAACTATGGTATCAAGCCCAATAGCTCTTGGAAGCGCAATTTGATTATCCACAGTTACATTTTTGTTTCACTACAATTAAAAATTTAGTAGAAATCGCTGAATGAAAACAAAAACTAAAGTTGTAGTAGTTGGAGGTGGAGTTGTAGGTGTTAGTGCACTTTACCATTTAGCAAAAAAAGGATGGTCAGATGTTGTTCTGATTGAAAGAAAAGAATTAACTTCTGGATCTACTTGGCATGCAGCAGGTTTATTGCCTTTGTTTAATATGAGTTATTCAGTTGGACAACTTCATAAATATGCAGTTGATCTTTATAAAAAATTAGAGGAAGAAACTGGAAAAAATGTTGGTTTTAGTGTTGTTTCAAATATTCGTTTAGCTAGTACAAAAGATAGAATGGATGAGTATCACCAATATGCAGGGGTTGCTCGAACTATTGGCGTTGATGTAAAATTTTTAACCCCACAACAAGTAAAAGAAATATGGCCGTTATGTCATACAGATGATTTAGTTGGTGCAATACAGCACCCAGAGGATGGATATATTCAACCCGCAGATTTAACACAAGCATTAGCAACAGGTGCTAGGAATAGAGGAGCTGAAATTTATAGAAACACAACTGTTTTATCGATGAGACAAACTAAAGGTGGATGGGTTGTTGAAACTGATAAAGGATCAATAGAATGTGAACATGTTATTTCATGTTCAGGAAATTTTGCACGTCAAACTGGAGAAATGGTAGGATTAGATATTCCAGTAATACCTGTTGAACATCAATATATTGTTACTGAACCTCACCCTGCAATTCAAAAAAGAAAAAAAGATGGATTGCCGGAGATGGGTGTATTAAGAGATAGTGACAGTAGATGGTACATGAGAGAAGAAGCTGGAGGATTGATTTTAGGTCCTTATGAAGATGGTGCACCAGCTTGTTATGTAGAAGGACCATCAAAAGATTCTGAGTACGAATTATTTCAAGAAGACCTAGATAGATTGGCTCCACATATCGAAGGAGCTATTCATAGAGTTCCAGCTTTTGGAGAAGTTGGAGTAAAAAAAGTTTATAACGGTGCGATATGTTATACTCCTGATGGCAATCCAATTGTAGGACCTGCTTGGGGTCTTAAAAATTTCTGGATTAATGAAGGACATAGTTTTGGAATAACAGCGGCGGGTGGTGCAGGTTGGCAATTAGCGGAATGGATTGTTGATGGCGAGCCTACAATAGATATGTTAGGAGTTGAGCCTAGACGTTATGGAAATTATGCAACGAAATCTTATTTGAAAGCAAAAAATGAAGAAGCATACAGTCATGTATTTATAGTCCACTATCCAGACGAGGAGAGACCAGCAGCAAGACCATTAAGAACTGCTCCTTGTTATGAAAGAATGAAAAATCTAGGTGCAGTTTTCGGTCAGAAATTTGGATGGGAAAGACCTAATTTTTTTGCAACTGATGGTATGGAACAAAAAGATGATTGGTCATTCAGAAGATCAAAATGGTTCGATGCAATTAAAAAAGAATGTCAAAACGTAAAAGAAAATGTGGGTCTTTTAGATATGACAGCGTTTGCAAAATGTAGAATTAGAGGACCTAAAGCAGAGGAATTTTTAGATTACTTAGTTGCAAATAAACTTCCAAAAAAAATTGGAAGGATAAATCTTTGTCATGCTTTAAATACCAAAGGTGGAGTACATTCTGAATTTACAATAATGAAAGAAGCAGAGAATAGTTATTACCTAGTCTCTGCAGGAGCAAATTTAAGATTAGATCATGACTGGATACAAAAATGGATGCCAGATGATGGATCTGTGATATTTGAAGATCTTACTAACAGCACTGGAGTTTTAGTGGTAGCAGGTCCTAAAGCTAGACAATTAATGCAAAAGGTTTCAACAGATGATTTTTCTAATGAGAACTTTAAATGGCTAACTGCTAAAAATGTAAATGTTGGATATGCACCGGTGAATGCAATGAGAGTAAACTTTGTAGGCGAGCTTGGTTGGGAGCTGCATCATCCAATAGAGTATCAAAACCATATTTTTGATAAACTGATGGAAGCAGGTAAAGATTTAGGAATAAAACCTTTTGGAATTAGAGCTATGAATAGTTTAAGAGTCGAAAAATCTTATAAACTGGTTGGTACAGAATTATCAATTGAATATTCACCTTATGAATCTGGTCTTGATAGATTTATTCATCCAAATAAAGGAAACTTCATAGGGTTAGATGCACTTAATAAATGGAGAGAAAAGGGTTTTGACAATAAATTAGTTACATTAGAGATACATAACACTAAAGAAGCTGATGTATTAGGAAATAACCCAATTTTTAAAGATGGAAAAGTTGTTGGAAGAGCAACTGGAGGCGAATTTGGATTTAGATTAGATAAATCAATAGCACTTGCAATGGTTAAGCCAGATTGTTCAAATGTGGGCGACAAATTACAAGTTGATATATTAGGTGAAATGTACGACGCTACCGTCTTAGATGAAAGTCCTTACGATTCAGAAAATAATTTATTGAGAGCTTAATGAAAATTTTAGTAGCTGTAAAAAGGGTTATTGATTACAACGTGCAAATCAGAGTTAAAGAAGATGGAACTGGTGTAGTCACAGATAATGTCAAAATGTCAACTAATCCTCCTGATGACAATGCAATAGAAGAAGCTGTAAAAATTAAAGAGGCAGGTAAAGCTAAAGAAGTAGTTGCAATAACAGTTGGAGAAGAAAAAGCTCAAGAGACAGTTAGGAAAGCCTTAGCTGTTGGAGCGGACAGAGGCATTCATGTAAAAGTGGATGGAACACTAGAACCACTAGCTGTTTCAAAAATTTTACAAAAGATAGTAGATAAAGAAAAACCAGATTTAGTATTTATGGGCAAACAAGCAATTGATGATGATTGTAATCAAACAGGCCAAATGTTGAGCGCTTTATTAAATTGGCCACAAGCAACATTTGCCTCTAAGATTGATGTAAAAGATAATAAATTAGAAGTCACTAGAGAAATAGATGAAGGTCTTGAAACAATCGAAATAAATGTTCCAGCTATTGTAACTTGTGATCTTAGGTTAAATGAACCAAGATATGCATCACTACCAAATATCATGAAGGCTAAGAAAAAACCTATAGAGGAAATTGCTGCTTCTGATTTAGGCGTAGATGTATCACCAAGATTAGAACAATTAAAAGTAGAGGAGCCTCCAAAAAGAAAAGCAGGTATAAAAGTAGCAAATGTTGCTGAATTAGTTCAAAAATTAAAAAATGAGGCGAAGGTAATCTAATGGCAGTCTTACTTATAGCAGAACATAACAATAAAGAGTTAAGACCATTTACTCTTAATGCAGCTACAGCGGCATCTCAAATTGATTCAGATGTTCATGCTGTAATTATTGGTCAAAACTTTGCAGAAGCTGCAAAACAATTATCTGAACTTCCAGTAGTTAAAAAAGTATTGAGTGTGGAGGGAGCTCACTATGAAAACTTTACAGCAGAAAATTTTGCTCCAGTTATTGTTAAACTTGCAGAGAATTATTCTCATATTGTTTGTTCAGCAAATACATTTGGAAAAAATTTGATGCCCAGAATTGCAGCTCATCTTGACACATCGCAAGTAAGCGACATTATTAAAGTAATATCACCAGATACTTTTTTAAGACCAATTTATGCAGGTAACGCTTTTGCAACAATTAAGAGTAATGATGCTAAAAAGTGTGTAACGATCAGGCCAACTTCATTCGATCCATGTGAAAGCACAGGTGGATCAGCCGCAATTGAAAAAGTGGATGCTAGTGAAGAGTTCTCAAATACAAAATTTATCAAAAGAGAAGAAATTAAATCTGATCGACCTGAACTTGGAACAGCAAGAATTGTTGTATCAGGTGGTAGAGGAATGCAAAGTGGAGATAATTTTAAATTAATTACAGAAATTGCTGACAAATTAGGTGCTGCGATTGGAGCATCAAGAGCGGCAGTAGACGCTGGATATATAAGTAATGATCATCAAGTGGGGCAAACAGGAAAAGTGGTAGTACCAGATCTATATATCGCGGTTGGAATTTCAGGTGCTATTCAACATTTAGCAGGCATGAAAGAAAGTAAAGTTATCGTTGCAATTAATAAAGATGGTGAAGCTCCAATTTTTAGTGTTGCAGATTATGGACTTGAGGCTGATTTATTTGAGGCATTGCCACAGTTCATGGAAGAGCTGAACAAATTAAACACTATACAAAAATAATCCTTACAGTTAAAAACTAGGTAATGTCTAGAGAATCAATGGAATATGATGTTGTAATCATTGGTGGAGGTCCCTCCGGGTTATCAACTGCAATAAAGTTAAAACATTTAGATCCAAATTTAAATGTTTGTTTATTAGAAAAAGCTTCAGAAATTGGAGCTCATATTTTAAGTGGAAATGTATTTGAAACTCGCGCACTAGATGAATTATTACCAAATTGGAGAGAATTAAATTCTCCAATTAAAACAAAAGTAACTAAAGAAAAATTTTTATTTTTAGGAAAAACCAAATCTTTAAGTTGGCCAACTTGGCTACTACCTGCGGTACAACAAAATCATAAAAATTATATTATCAGTTTAGCAAATCTTTGTAGATGGCTTGCTGAACAAGCTGAGAATTTAGGTGTAGAAATCTTTCCAGGATTTCCAGCAAGTGAAATTTTATATAACGAAGATGGGTCTGTTAAAGGTGTTGCAACTCAAGATATGGGTATAGATAAAGATGGTAATAAAAAAGATAGTTTTGAACCAGGTATTGAGCTTTTAGGTAAAGTAACTGTTTTTGCAGAAGGGTGCAGAGGTCATTTAGGAAAACAATTGATTGAAAAATTTGAATTAAATAAGGGTAAAGATCCTCAACAATACGGAATTGGTTTCAAAGAAATTTGGGAAATAGAGGATAAAAATCACGAAGAAGGCTTAGTTATGCATACAGCTGGATGGCCGTTAGATAATAATACATATGGTGGTAGTTTTATGTATCACGCAGAAAATAAACAAGTTTTCTTAGGCTATGTAATTGGTTTAGATTACAAAAATCCTCATTTATCACCTTATGATGAATTTCAAAGGTTTAAAACTCATCCAGCAATTAAAAAAATTATAGAAGGTGGAAAAAGAATTTCTTACGGTGCAAGAGCTTTAATTGAAGGTGGATTTCAAAGTTTACCAAAAATGTTTATGCCCGGAGCTTTATTAGTTGGTTGTGATGCTGGAACTTTAAATATGCCAAAAATTAAAGGTTCTCATACAGCGATGAAAAGTGGGATGATTGCAGCTGAAACTATCAATGAACATTTAAAAGAAAACAAAGATTTATCAATTTATGAAAACAAATTTAAAAATAGCTGGTTATATAAAGAGCTTTACGAAGCAAGAAATGTAAAACCTAGTTTTAGTTGGGGGTTAATTTTAGGAATTATTTTTACAGGGATAGATCAAATTTTATTTAGAGGAAAACTTCCTTTTACCCTTAAACATAAACATGCTGATCATGAAACATTAAAACCTGCAAACCAAATGCCTAAAATAGACTATCCAAAATATGATAACGTAATTACTTTTGACAAAACAAGTTCAGTGTATTTAACAGGAACTAATCATGCTGATAATCAGCCGGTACATTTAAAACTTAAAGATCCTGATTTACCAATCAATTATACTTTAGAAAAATTTGATGAACCTGCTCAAAGATATTGTCCTGCAGGCGTTTATGAAATTCAAAAAGAAAATGATGTAAACAAATTTGTAATTAATTCTCAAAATTGTATACATTGTAAAACATGTGATATTAAAGAACCTTCTCAAAATATAACTTGGGTTACACCAGAAGGAAGTGGTGGTCCAAGATATGGAAATATGTAATTAAGATAAATCTATTGCAAACTTTTTTAAAGTTTCAATAGGTACATATTTAAGAGTGTTTTCGTGGGTTCTTTTCAAAAATATTGGACATCCTTTACCGGCTTCAACTGCTTTTGCATACCAACTAGCACATAAACACCATCCATCTCCATCTTTTAAACCTGGAAACCCAAATTCAGGATGTGGAGTAATTAAATCGTTACCCGCTTCTTTCATCCACTCTAAGCATTCGGTAGTAACTTTAGCACAAACTGTATGAAGTCCATGATCATTCTCGTCAGTATTACAACAACCATCGCGAAACCAACCTGTTAAAGGATCGCTTGAACATTCTTCCAGGTCTTCACCTAGAACATTTTTTTGTTTTTCACTCATTAAATTTTAGTAGGATTTGGTTGACCTTTATAAACTTCTTCAGGGTCGAATTTTTTTTCTTTCTCAAGAAATTCCATTTTAACTTTTCTTCCGTTTTCTATTGGTCCCATAGGAACAGATCTATAAAAACATGATCTATAACCAACATGACAACTAGCTCCATCACCGATATCAACTGTTAACCATATTGAGTCTTGATCATCATCAATTCTTATTTCAGTAACCTTTTGTGTAAAACCACTTGTTTTACCTTTGTGCCAGATAGCTTTTCTCGATCTACTAAAATAGTGTGCCTCTTTAGTTTCAATTGTCTTTTTAAGAGCTTCTACATTCATATATCCATGCATCAAAATATCCTTTGTTTTTGAACACATAGTAATAACCGGGATTAACCCATCATTATCAAATTTTGGTGATAGAAGATTTCCTTCTTCAATTTCATAGATATTTTCTCTTTTTTTGAACATAAGGGGTGATTATGTAGCACATATCTAAATATATTAAATATTTTTAAATTAAGGTATTTACTGTATAAAAAGGCGCTATGAAATTAGTAAAAAACACAGACGACAAAAATTTAGATATCAAAAAGGTCTCAGATAAAGAGGCTGAAGAGGCTATCAGAACCATTTTATCTTGGATGGGTGAAGATCCTAAAAGAGAAGGATTGTTAGAGACTCCTAAAAGAGTTGTAAAAGCATTTAAAGAATATTTTCAAGGTTACAATGAAGATGCAAAAAAAGTATTAGATAAAACTTTTGGTGATGTTGAAGGTTATAGTGACATGGTTGTTCAAAAAAATATTTCAGTACAAAGTCACTGTGAACATCATATGGCTCCAATAATAGGAAAAGCTCATGTTGCTTACATACCTAATGAAAGAGTTGTAGGATTAAGCAAAATTGCAAGAGTAGTTGAAATATTTTCAAAAAGATTACAAACGCAAGAAAGATTAACAGTTCAGATAGCAAATACTTTAATGGAAGCTTTGGATGCAAAAGGTGTGGCTGTTACAATAGATTCAACTCATCAGTGTATGACTATGAGAGGTATTAAAAAAGAACAAGCAACAACAGTAACTAATTTTTATCTAGGTCAATTTAAAGAGGATCTAAGTTATCAAAATAGATATTTACGATTTATCAGCACTACGTTAAAAGACTAGTGTGTCTGACCAATTCAAAGCATTAATTCTTAATCAAGATGGTGAAAATTTCACACGTGATATCAAATCAATTGATAAAAGTTTCTTAAAACATGGTGATGTAACAGTAAAAGTTCATTACTCAGGTCTTAATTATAAAGATGCTTTGATTTTAAAAAATGGTGCTAGACTTGTAAAAGAGTTCCCCCATATACCTGGCATAGATTTTTCTGGAATTGTAGAAGATAGCAATAATGACAAATTCAAAAAAGGTGATGAAGTTATTTTAACAGGATGGAGAGTTGGTGAAATTTATTTTGGAGGATACTCTCAATACGCAAAAGTAAATGGAGAATTTTTGGTTAAAAAACCAAAAGGTCTTTCTCTTAAAGAGGCCATGATAATGGGTACTGCTGGATTTACAGCTTTACAATGTTCATTTACAACAAAAACAACTAGAGAGGAATTATTATTAGGAGAGAAAGTTCAAAACGTTATTGTTAGTGGTGCATCTGGCGGTGTTGGAAGTATGGCCGTAATGATACTTAATAGTCTTGGGTGCGATGTTACTGCTCTTACTGGTAAAGATAGTAATAAGGACTTTTTAAAATCTATTGGTGCTAAAAATGTTGTAAATACTAGTGAAATGATGAAAGATGCAAGACCATTAGACAAAGGATTATGGGATGGTGCCGTTGATACAGTTGGTGGAAAAGTATTGGAAAATATATTATCTCAAACAAAAGATGGCGGCATAGTTTCTGCATGTGGAAATGCTGCAGATATAAAATTAAATACAACTGTAATGCCATTTATTATTCGAGGTGTAAAACTTTGGGGAATCAATTCTGTTACAGCTTCAACACCTAGGAGAAATTTTTTATGGGGAGAAGCCTCAAAATTAATAAATTTTGAGTTACTAAAAAAATCTGTGAAAGAAATTAACTTAGAGGAATTAATAGAAGTTTACTCAAAAATGCTAAAAGGTGAAACATCAGGAAGGTATATTATAAATCTAAATAAATAATGGATTGGGATAAATTAAAAATTTTTCATGCGGTAGCGGAAGCTGGTAGTTTTACAAATGCTACTATTAATTTAAATCTTAGCCAATCAGCTATCAGTAGGCAAATACAATCATTAGAACAAGATTTAAAAGTACAACTGTTTGAAAGACATGCTAGGGGTTTAACTCTTACAGAAAATGGTGAGTATGTATTTAAAACTGCACATGAAGTAATTAGTAAACTTAAAGAAGTGGAAACTTCTTTAGGAGATCAAAAAAACAAGCCGACAGGTAAATTGACTATTACAACAGTAAGAAGTTTTGGAACTCACTGGTTAACGCCAAGAATTCAAGAATTCATGAGACTTAATCCAGAGATTGAGATTGAATTAGTATTTGATGACAAAGAATTAGATTTAAGCACTCGGCAAGCTGATATTGGAATTTTCATGAGAAGACCTAAACAGCTTAATTATATTCAGAAAAAATTAGTTGATATTAAATACTATATTTATGGGTCAAATAAATATTTAGAAAAAAATGGAATGCCAAAAACAATAGGTGATTTAAATAAACATAAATTTATTTCTTTTGGAAAAGGCGCTCCTTCTCCAGTTTATAATCCTGATTGGGCGTTAAAAATTGCAATGCATGATGGAAAGAAAAGAAAAACAATCATGAAAGTGAATAGTGTTATGGGATTGTTGTTGGCAGTTGAGTCTGGTGTAGGTTTAGCTGCGCTTCCAGAATATTTAGTCTCAAATTCAAACAATGTAATTAAAGTACTACCAAAAGTAGAAGGACCTATAACAGAAGCGCATTTTGTGTATCCGCAATCCTTAAAAAACACGGCCAGAGTCCAGGCGTTCAGAAATTTCTTATTCAGCAAAATAGGTGACTGGAAATAGATAATTGCAAAAAACTGCTGAATTACTGATAAAGTTTAATCTGCGACACTATTGCGATTGATAATCATTCTCATTGAGAATAATTCTCATTCTGGAAAATAACGTAATAATTAAGGAGTTTAATGAGAAAATTATCAATTATAGCGTTAATTACATCTTTATTTGTAGCAACTTTTGCAATTGCAAATGAAGTTAATGTATTTAATGCAAGACACTATAAGGCTGATGCTGAAATGTATGGAAAATTTACAGCAGCAACAGGAATTAAAGTAAATTTAATTAATGGTAAATCAGGAGCATTAGAAAAAAGAATAGCCGAAGAAGGAGCAGATTCTTCAGCTGATCTTTATATTACAGCGGATGCTGGAAGATGTGGCGCAATGGATGCTAAAGGCTTGCTTCAAAGTGGTTTAACTTCTCCAACAATAAAATCATCTGTTCCGAAAAATTTCAGAACTACTAAATGGGTTGGAGTAGCAAAAAGAGCAAGAATTATTTATTACTCACCTGAAAGAGTAAGTGGTGCAGAACTATCTGGTTTAACTTATGAAGGTTTAGCTGATCCAAAATGGAAAGGTAGAATCGTAATAAGAAAATCAAGCAACATTTATAACAAATCATTAGTAGCTTCATTAATTGAAAATAATGGAAAAAAAGCTACAGCTGAATGGGCAAAAGGTGTTGTTGCAAATATGGCTCGAGACTCTAAAGGTAACGATAGAGCTCAAATCATGGCTGTTGCAGCAGGAGAAGCAGATATAGCAGTAGCAAATACTTATTATCTAGCACTTATGCTATCAGGTAAAAAAGGTGCAGAACAACAAGCAGCAGCAAAAAAAGTTAAGGCTTTTTTCCCTAACCAACAAGGCAGAGGAACACACATGAACATCAGTTGTGCTGCTTTAGTTAAAGGAGCGCCTAACAAAGCAAATGCAATTGCACTTGTTGACTTTTTATTATCACCAGAATCACAGGAACACTTTACGAATAATACGTTTGAGTTTCCAATGATAGGTGGTGTTTCTCCAAGCCCATTGGTAGTAAACAATTTAGGTTTAGATTTTAAACAAGATCTAGCTACTAAAGTTTCTAGTTATGGAAAAAATCAAGCAGCAGCTTTAGAAGTAATGACTGCAGCAGGTTGGAAATAACATCTAGTGAAAAAGAATTTATTTAACTCCGTTTTGAATAATTCTTCTGATACGAGTGGCTCACTTGAGGGTCAGATAACATGTGGGCCTTGCTCATTAGAAGTTGAAAAAATACAGAGAAAAATAAATAATAGAAAATTATCAGAGATTGAAAAAGACGAGGCTCTAGACATCCTCACTCCTTTTAAATAATGATATATTTCTTTTTAGACGGTGCCCACGGCACTCTCCTCTAGGATCTTTACCCTTTCCTAGAAATTGTCGTGGGTACTAAAAAAATATGATTGAAGGATTTAAAATACCACAAGTAACTTTTAGAATTAGAGAAGGTGATACTTCTGATAATGAAATTGCATGTGCAATTGGTGGAAAGTGGACAAACAAGTCTACTGATGATTTTTTTAAAAACAAAAGAGTAATTTTATTTAGTTTGCCTGGAGCTTTTACGCCAACATGTTCCTCTCAACAATTACCTGGATTTGAAAAAAATGCTGATGAATTAAAAAAACTTGGCATTGACGAAATTTATTGTTGTTCAGTAAATGATTCATATGTGATGAATGCATGGGCAAAAAAGATGAAAATTTCTAACGTAAAAGTAATACCAGATGGATCAGGACTTTTTACAAAATATATGGGAATGCTAATTTCAAAAGACCATGATGGATTTGGTCAAAGAAGTTGGAGATATATGGCCGTTATCAATGATGGTATTGTTGAAAAATGGTGGCAAGAGCCAGGAATTAATAATTCAGGCTCAGATGATGATCCATATATAGAGACAACACCTGAAAACACAATAAAATATCTTTCTGCATCAAAGTAAAATTATATTAAAAAGGTTTTTTTATACTATAAGACCCTTAATGTTAAAAAATTTAAATATATGGTTTCTATCCTCTTTATTGGTTTCTATAGGAGTATTAATTCCAATCATAACTGTTTTCTTTAGTTTTTTTGAGGAAACTTCAAATTATTATAAAATATTAAAAGAGACTTTTTTATTTGAATATATTTTTAATTCTTTCACATTACTATTTTGTGTCTTAATCCTCACATTTATAATAGGTACCACAACTGCATACTTGGTTTCTTTTTACAAATTTCCTTTAAGTGATTTTTTTAAGTGGGGTCTTATACTTTCTTTTGCTGTTCCGCCATACATTTATGCATATTCTTTGACAGCTTTTTTTGAAAATTATGGGACAGCTTTTACAATCTTGTCGAACTTATTTGGAGAAGGGGAATACAACAAACATATTCCGAAGTTTGATGGTCTTCTTGGAGCGGTACTTTCGCTTTCATTCTCATTATTTGCCTATGTGTACATTCTTTCTAGAGCATCATTTTTATATCAATCTCAAAACCTAATTGATTTAGGGAGAAGCTTAGGTTTTTCTAAATTTAAATCTTTATACTCTTTGATATTGCCAGCTGCAAGACCAGCTATAGTTGCTGGCTTGTCTCTTGTAGCGATGGAGACATTAGCAGAATTTGGTGCAGTTGATTTTTTTTCAATAAACACTTTAACAACAGGAATTTATAATTCATGGATCACTTTTGATGATTTAGCTTTTTCAAATAGATTGTCATTTTTCTTATTAATATTTATATTTGCATGTTTTATAATTGAAAATTTTTCTAGAAAAAAAGCTAAATACCATTTCAATTCAAAGGGTGGATTTAAACAAAAAGAAAAAATTACATTATCTGGAAAAAAATCTATTTTCGCATTTATATTTTGCTTTACTATATTCTTTTTAAGTTTTTTATTTCCTTTAAGCCAAATGTTATATTGGACAATTAAATTTCCAGAAAATTTTTTTGATATTGATGCAATTTCACTTACATTAAATACAATTTATTTAGTTGTTTTATCTAGCTTAGTATTGATTTTATTTTCTTTAATTTCAAATTATGGAAATAGAGTTTCAAAAAACAAGATTTTAAATTTTTTATCTACAATATCTATCTCAGGTTATGCTATTCCAGGTGTTATTTTAGCAGTAGCATTTATTACATTTGTAGCTTGGTTTGATGATAATGTTGTTAAGACTTTAGGATTTATATCTATAAAAAAATTTTTTATTGGCTCTGTTCTTGGACTGGTTTTAGTTTATTTTGTCAGATTCTATTCGTTAGCATTTAATGGAATAAAATCAGGTTATGAAAAAATTAATATTTCAGTTGATGAAAGTTCATATTTACTTGGTTATTCAAAGAAAAAAACTTTCTTGAATATTCACATTCCTTTTTTAAGAAATTCACTTTTATTTGTGGCTATACTCATTTCATTAGAAATTATAAGAGAGCTGCCAATAACTCTTATTTTAAGACCATTTAATTTTGAAACTTTTGCAACAACTGCTTATATATCTGCTTCTGAGGATTTGCTAGAAGCGGCAGCAGTTCCATCATTATTTTTAATTTTAATTGCAACTTTATTTATTATGTTTACATCTAAATATATTTTGAGAGAAAAATGAAAAATAATTTTTTAGAAATAAAAAATGTTGATTTCAAAATTGGAGGAAAAATAAAAGTTAAAAATGCTTCATTTTTAATTGAAAACGAAGGTGATACTTTATGCATTTTAGGTCCTTCGGGAATTGGAAAAACAACGATACTAAGAACAATTGCAGGTTTAGAAGAAATTGAAAAAGGTTATATTAAATTAAATGGCAAATTAATATCCTCCAAAGATAAACATGTTGAACCCGAAGATAGAAATATATCTCTCGCTTTTCAAGATAACAGCCTATTTCCACACTACACTGTCGAAAAGAATATACTTTTGGGTTCTCAAAGAAATAAAACAAAAAAGAAAAAAAAGCTAAGTTTTAAAAAAATTATACATATGCTGGATATTTCAAAAATACTTAAAAAATATCCTCATGAAATTAGTGCTGGAGAAGCACAAAGAGCTTCTCTTGCAAGATCTCTACTAACACAACCTGATCTTTTGTTACTAGATGAGCCGTTATCAAATGTTGATCAAAGTTTTAAAGAAGAAATACAAGTAAGATTGAAAAAGATTTTAAGTAATTTAAAAATTACAACAATAATTGTAACACATGACTCTTATGAAGCTTTTTATTTAGGAAACAAGTGTGCAATTGTATTAGACGGTCAAATAAAACAGTTTGACGATCCTTATAATGTCTATCATTTTCCAAATTCAATCGAAGTGGTTAATTTTTTAAATCGTGGAATTTTAATTCCAGCAAAAGTAACAGGTGAAAATTCATTAGAAAATGAGGATCTTGGTACAATTAAAGGTAATTTTATTAAGCATTATGCAAAAGGTTCAAATGTACAATTATTATTACAACCAGAAGATCTTGAGCATGACGATAAAAGCAATTTAAAGCTAGAAGTAGTAGATCGAAAATTTAGAGGAACAAACTTTATTTATACTTTAAAAACTAATAGCGATTTATTAATACCAGTTTTTGTTCATTCTCATCACGAACATCAACATGAAGCTGACGAAAAGTTTGGAATTAAAAGACCGATTAATATTGATCACATAGTTTGTTTTTAATAAAACAAGCAAATGCTTACTAAAAAACAATTATTTACACGAGGGATGCTGGATATTTCTCCGCATATGCTTTCAGTAATTCCATTTGGAATAATTTGTGGAGCAATCGGTGTTGAACTTGGATTTCACCCATATTTAGTTTACGCAATGTCTTTCATAATTTTTGGAGGAGCTTCACAAATAGTTTTTTTACAGTTGTTATCAGGAGGTGCATCTAGCTTAGTTGCCGTTGCATCTGTTGGTATTATAAATTCTCGACATTTATTATATGGAGCAGTTTTATCTGAGTATTTAGAAAAATTATCTTTTATTAAAAAATTATTAATTTCATATATTGTTGTAGACCAAGGCTTTGCTGAGTCTAATAAATTTTTCAAAAAAAACAAAGGTGAAGAATTTTTATATTATCATTTAATTGGTACAGGAGGTACTCTTTGGGTTTGTTGGCAAATTGCAACATTATCAGGAATTATTTTGGGATCATTTGTGCCAGAAGAACTAGGTTTAAAATTTGCAATTCCTTTAACGTTTATAGCAATTATTGTTCAAGATTTAAAAAAAATAGATCATGTAATTGTTATGATTACTTGTGGTTTAAGTTCTTTGTTATTTTTTGATGCTCCGTTTAAGTCCTATATAATTATTTCACCATTAATTGCTTTATTTGTTGCTGCACTACTGCTGAGGTTGAAAAAATGACCTTGGCTTCAATTATTTTTGCTGGAATTTTAACTTACTTTACTAGAATGACTATGATTGCTTTAATTAGCAGAGATATGTTGGGTGATAAAATTAAAGCAGTATTAGAATATGTACCTTCTGCAGTATTCCCTGCAATAATATTTCCAGCAATATTTATAAACGATTATGGAACATTTATAGAAATGAATGACCCTAAACTTTTTGGAGCATTAGTTGCTGTGATTGTAGGTTATTTTTCTAAAAATATTATTGCAACAATTTCTGCTGGATTAGCTTCTTATTGGTTTTTAATATTTGTAGTATTTAATTAGCACCTAATTTTATATTTCTGCTTACATTAATATCTATTAATTTTGGTTTTGCTAAATTTAGATTTGACATGAGCTCTATATACTCATCAACATTTTTAACCTGTAATCTTGGATTAAATTTTTTTTCATTACCAATAGTACTAGATTCTCTGCCGTTATAATCATGACCAGGATACAAAATAGTATCCTCAGGTAATTTTAACAATTTATTAAAGATTGAATTATAAGCATCTTTTGAACTACCATTTTGAAAATCAGTTCTACCAGTTCCATTTATTAAAAGAGTATCTCCTGAAAATAAATAATTATTCATTAAGAAACTATAACTGTCAGATGTGTGTCCTGGAGTATACATTGCTTTGATTTTTATTTGATCAATTTTTATTATTTCATCATCTTTTACTTTAATTTCTACAGCATCAGCGGGAGTATGCTCTCCCATAATTGTAGAACAATTTGTAGATTGTTTTAATTTTGATGCGCCAGTAACATGGTCAGCATGAATATGTGTATCTATTACTTTAACTAGTTTTAAATCTAATTCATTTAGTAAGCTTACATAGCTTTCAACATTGTCTATTACTGGATCTATTATCACCGCCTCGCGACCTTTTGCCGATGCAATTAAATAAGTATAAGTTGATGATTTGTTATCGAAAACTTGTCTAAAAATCATTTATCATTAATATCAAATTATAATGAATACCTCTACATTTCATTGGTCTTGTAAGCATACTTGGAAAATAAGCGCAAAAAATACAGCTTGGTGTGTACTTGGTTGCGCCATTGGAGACTTTGGAACAATATTATTTTTTCAATTAACCCAAATTCCTTTCCCAGTTCTAGGAATAATGATTTTAGCAATAATCAACGGTTTGGTCACAAGCATCATTTTAGAAACAATAATTTTAATGACACAAAATTTTAATTTTGCTAACGCATTCAGAACTGCTTGTGGAATGAGTTTGATTTCTATGATCAGTATGGAAATTATGATGAATTTAACTGACTATGTTTTAACTGGAGGCGCAATTTTAACATGGTGGGTGGTGCCAATAATGCTGATTGTAGGTTTTTTAACTCCTTGGCCTTATAATTATTGGAGATTAAAAAAATTTGGAATTGCTTGTCATTAAGATTAAAGAATTCTCTTTAATAAATTGTCACTAAAAAATAGTTTGTGAATAATCACAGCAGTTATGTGAATTACAATTAAAACTATAAGAGTATAATTTGAAAGAATATGAATTTCATAAAATTGATCTGCTAAATCAAAATTTTCATTAATTTGAATTTCACTAAACAATATTGTTAGCACTTCTCCGTTAAATAATTTTTTTAATATTCCTGAAATTGTTATTGCTAAAATTGCAATATATAAAAGAACATGGTTCATCTTTGCAAGAAACCTTTGTCCTTTAAAAATACTTGCATCTAATTTTGGAGTTGGATTAAGTATGTTATTTATTAACCTTATTATTATTATATAAAAAACAGTTAAACCTAGAGTAACGTGTATATCTTCAATAGTTATTCGTTGTTCACCAAAATCTAAATCAACTAGATAAAACCCCAAAGGTATTTGTATAAAAAGAATAATTGCGCTGAGCCAATGTAACACCTTTGAGATAATGCCATACTCCGTTATAGTATTTGTTACATGCATTATTTATTAAACCACATTACTAAATTTATTAAAATTATTTTATTATCAGTTTTAAGCGTATTTTTCGTCTCATCTAGTAATGCTGAGTTAACAGTTGAAGAAATTATTAAAAGTAGACAAGCGTTATTCAGTAAAAATTATAGAACTGCTAAAAAAGTTCAATCGCTAGCCTCAAATCTTGATTTTGAAGACGCTATATTATTGATGAATGAAATGAGTGAAAATTATAAAGTTTTGATAGATCTATTTCCCGAAAATTCACAAGAGGGTTTTGACACTGAAGCTTTACTAACAATTTGGGATGAAAAAGACGACTTCAATGCATTAATGCAGAAAGCCTCTGATGATATGATAAAACTTGTCTCAGTAATCGAGGATGCAGATGATACACGTAGTATATTAACTAAATTTATGTGGAGTAATTGTAAGGCTTGCCACAACAGGTACAGAGAAGAACATTAGTTACTAAAATAAAGATGATACCTCAAAAAGTTAAAGATCACATTCAAGAATATATTAGCCAGGAAGTTTATGTTCAAGTAGCTATAATTAAGGGTAAAGAAAAAGTTTCAACAGATGCAGCTATAGATAAATATTTCAATACAAACCACTTTAGAGATTTTTCAGAAGGTAAACCTTATTTTCATTTCATTGATGGATTAAGAGACAAATGCCTTGGAAAACTTAAGAATTCTCCTATGAGAGATAAGGAAACCAATGATGAGACTATAAAATTATTACAAAAAAAATTAAATGATTTAAGTGATGATGAGCTTGAAGACACTTATTGGGAAATAGAAACAGGAGAGTTTTTTTCAGGAGAACAAATAAAAGAGTTAGAAAAAAATTGTGGTGAATTAATTAAAAAGCTTAATCTTTCAAATAAAAATATAAAAGAAGTTCAAAAAACTATCATTAGTTTTTGTGAATACTACGAAAAGTTGTGTCAAAAAAAATACCCAGAAGCTCCACTTCCACTAGAAATATTAAAATCTGTAAATTAATTTTTTTTAAGGGTTTGCTCTTTAAGATTATACCTAAAGAGCTCCCTTATATTGCCTCTCTGGCATTTAAATCCAAGTGGATTTATTATGTTTGTTAAGTTTTTTGATATTTTAAATTGTTCAGCTAAGTATCAGGTGGTGAAAGTATTAACATAAACCTCCTTATAAAAAAAGGTAATTATAATTAATACAATTTCAATAAATTTATTTTTATTTTATGCAAATATATTTATTGAATACAACCTTACCCTTTAGTAGATTCTCGACAATTGAATTCTTGATCAAAGTTATTTTTAAATTAACATCATAAAAATAAATTAAAAAATATTAAAAAATTATGAAAATTAGTTTTATTGGTACTGGACTTATGGGCTTACCCATGGTTAAAAATTTATTAAAAAAAAAACTAGACATTAAAATTTTTAGCAGAACATTAAAAAAAGCAAAACCACTTGAAATGTTTGGTGGCAAAGTAAAATCATCATTAGGCAAAGCTATAAAAGATGTAGATTTTGTTTTTACAATGTTAACGGATGATGATGCTGTAGATAAAGTTTTAGGAAGTACAGAATTTTTGAATAATCTTAAAACTAATTCAACAGTTATAGACATGTCATCTGTAAAACCTAAAACTGCAATAAAGTGGGGAAAATTATTAAAAGAAAAAGATATTAATTTTTTAGATGCTCCTGTATCAGGAGGAACTATTGGCGCAGAGCAGGCAAATCTGGCTATTATGGTTGGAGGAGAACAAAAAATTTTTAATAACGTATTTGATGTTTTGAAGTTGATGGGTAACCCAACTTTAGTAGGTCCAATTGGAAGTGGGCAAATTTCTAAACTTGCAAATCAAATCATAGTTGGTGTTACAATTGGAGCTGTAGCTGAAGCTATAACTTTGTGTGAAAAAGCAGGAGTAGATGCAAATAAATTTATTAATGCTTTGTCAGGTGGATTTGCTGATGGAAAAATTCTTCAAAATCATGGAAAAAGAATGATTTTAAAAGATTTTTCACCCAAAGGAAAAGTTTCTACACATTATAAAGATATGATTAATATTTTGGAGTGTGCTGGTGATTTAAATACTAAATTACCTATTTCAAATTTAATTTATTCAATGTTTGAATCATTGGTAGGTAATGGAAATTCTAATGACGATCATAGTGCTCTTTATAAAGAAATCGAAAGGATAAATAAATCTAAATAAATTTATAAATTATATTTTCTTTTCAGATGTCTTAATTTTCCTTCAGTACTATCGTAGTCGATATAACAACCTTGTAAAAATCTCTCTCCCTCATTAACATCATAAACTGTTCTACCATGAAGTAGCCTATGATTATCCATCATCATTAAATCTTTAGGAGCTAACTTAAATTCTATTCTATATTTATCTGAATTATACATTTCAGATAGTTTTTTTCTTGCTTGATAGTAAAGTTCTAATTTTTTTTTATCTAAAATTGGAACATAATCCAATCTAGGACTAAACCTTACCTGTTTAAAGTTTTTATCATCATAGAGCTCAATTAAGGGAGAAATTGTCTCTAAAACAACTTCTTTATCAATAAATCTAAATCTTACTTTTACTTCAGTTAAAATTTTATAAAATTCTGGATATTGATTTTTTAAATCCTCAGTAACTGTATAACCATCTACCAAAGTTGATAATCCACCTGAAACTTTACTTTCAATACAATGTAAAAGTTGAATACAAGGCACAGGATTTCTATATGGATTATCTGTATGAGGAGCTAAAGCTAAAGAAGTATATGCAAGATCATTAGGATCAGGTTTAGATTTTACATCAAAATATTCACCAAAATTTGTTCTTCTAACACTTCCTATAGAATTTGCAAATTCTACAATATAATTTTTAGAAGTCGGAATATTTTTAATTACAACAAATCCATATTTATAAAAAGAAACAAGTAAATCATGCATCTCTTTGCTTTCATAAAAATTTTCTTGGTATTCAAAGTTTTTAATTTTTTTTAAGCTAGAGTCCCATTTAGTTTTTTCTATAGATTTAATTACAATATCTTCTTTTGAAAATTCTAAAGCAATTTTATCAATTTCTATTCTTGAGTTAACACCATCATTAAAATCAACTTCTAAATATTTTTCATTTATATTGACTTTATTTATTGAAATATCACTATTCAAAAAAGTCGGATCAAAAAGTCTTTGCTGAGTTCCTTTATCTAAAAATTGTTCACCATTTACTCTTTCCCTTAACCAGAACGGATGAATTTCTTTTTTTTCTGACCCATTATTAAAATAAACTTTGTTTTGAATTAGCTCTATTTTCATAGTTATAAACTAAGAATTATTTAAAATTTAACTTTAATCAACATAAATTAAATAGTAAGAATTCTTTGTGAAAAATTTTGATACAAAAAAATATCCAATATATGCAAGCTTTTTAAATCAATTAGCAAAAGATTTAACTAAGTTTTATTACACTAAGTTAGATAAACCCTTCAAGGTAACTAATAAGATGAAAGGGAAAGGTTACGACCCAGTAACAACATCTGACAAAGCATTTGAAAAATTTATCAGATTTAGAATTTCTCAAAAATTTCCAAATCATCAAATTATAGGTGAAGAGTACGGTCATAAAAACACAAAGAGTGAATTTTCATGGGTAATTGACCCAATTGATGGAACCAGATCATATGTAGTAGGTAATTCTAGTTGGAGCAATCTTATTTCACTTAATTATCATGGTGAACCTATTTTAGGGTTAGCCAACTTTCCAAAAATGAAAAAATATTATTTAAACATAAATAAAAATTTAGCCTACGTTTTTGAGAATAATAAAAAAAGAAAATTAAAAATTAATAGTAAAATAAGTTTTGCAAACGCGAAATTGGCAGCAGCATTTCATCATCATTTATCTTTGAAGCAGCAATTAAAAATTACTAAGTTTATAAAACGAATGCAATTTCCTTGTTTTGATGCTTTAACATACTGTCAGTTAGCTGAAGGTAGAATTGAAATAGTTGCACAATGTGCAAATCAAATTTGGGATATTCATCCATTGATACCAATTGTAAGAGCCGCAGGAGGTATCATAACGACATGGGATAATAAAAATCCAGTATTAGGTGGAAATATACTTGTTTCTAACAACAAACAAAATCATAAAAAAGTTTTAAATTTATTAAAACCAGTTGCCAAATGATACCTGAAAGAGCACAAGCAATTTTAGATTTCTGGTTTAAAGAAACTCCTTCTGAAATACGCTTTAAAAAAGATGAAAAATTTGATCAAAAAATAAGAGACAACTTTTTAAATGATTATGAACTTTCTTGTGAAAATGAATATGATGATTGGCAAGATAATCCAATGAGCTGTTTAGCTCTAGTTATACTTTTCGATCAGTTTTCAAGAAATATGTTTAGAAATGATAAAAAAGCTTTCGCTCAAGATCAAAAAACTAGATTAATTGTAAATGATGCAGTCTATTCTGGTTACTTGGAAGCTATGAATGTTGATCAAAGATTTTTTATGTTGTTGCCATTAATTCATAGTGAGGAAATTAGTGATCATGAAATGGCTTATTATTTACTAAATAAATATTTAAAAGAACATGAAGGGTATAATCAAATTAAAAAATTTTGGCAAGATCATACTAAAGCAATTAGAAAATTTCATAGGTATCCACATAGAAATAAAATATTAGGAAGAGAGTCAACTGAGGAAGAAATAGAATTCTTAAAAGGTCCAGATTCGTCTTGGTAAAATGAATTTAGAATTTATTTTTAAAATTATGGATAAAGAGGAGTGGCAAAAAGCTAAGCAAACTGGGGTCTATAATGGATCAGATTTAGACAAAAAAGATGGATACATTCATTTTTCTGAGGAAGACCAGGTGGAAGAAACTCTTAAAAAATATTATCCAAATAAAGAAAACTTAATTTTATTGAAAGTAAATGCATTTCAACTTGAGCATTTGCTTTGGGAACAGGCTTCAAATGGAGACATGTATCCTCATTTGTATTCATCTTTAAATATTAGAAATGTTGTGGAGGAATTTGACTTACTTTTAGACGAACATGGTGTTCATAAGCTTCCAGAGATTTTAAAAAAATATCAGTTTAGTCGCCCAAGATAATTAACCATTACCACGCCAATAATAATAAGAATAATTCCAATTATTCCATAAATATTAGGTATTTGATTAAACTTTAATACCGCAAAAAGGACAACCCCAGTTACTGTTAAGCCACTATATGTAGAGTAGGCAAATCCTACTGGAAGAGCTGACATTGCTTTTGCAATTGAAAACATAGTGATGCACATAAACAAAATACATAAAACAGACGGAGTTAGTTTTGTAAATCCTTCAGAAATTTTAGCCAAGCTATTTGAAGCAATTCCAAAAATTATACCGTTAGCTAAAAACAAATATCCAAATAATGGTTTCATAATTATTCTTTTGAAGCAATTTTATTAACTAATGGTCTCATTAAAGGAGCTAGAGTAAAAGCAGCTATTAAAGCAATAGGATATGCAAATATTATAGAATATCCCCATCTAAAAAAGAAACCATCTGAAATACCGGTATTTACTGCCACAACAACACCGCTCATAATAACACTCATACCTAAGGACATTAAAATCATAAATAAGGGCTGAGCATATTTTTTATTAATCATAATTAATTCTTACCTAAAAGGTTGACCATTAAAACACCAACAATGATAAAAGCCAAACCAATTAATGAATATAAATTAGGCACTTGATTAAATCTTATCACACCCACAACAACAGTTGCTATAATAGTTAAACCTGCAAAAGAAGCATAAGTAATGCCCATTGGAATATTTTTCATTACCAAAGAAAGAGCATACATACACAGTACAATTGTGATTGCCGTAATTATACTTGGAATAAGAAGAGTAAAACCTTCTGCACTTTTTGCAAAACTATTAGAGGTGACACCCAAAAATACTGCAATTCCTAAAAATAAATATGAAGTAGCGAGACTCATTTTATCACTTTAAATGAATTTTAATAAAATATATAGAATTATTTAAGTGACCATTTGATAGCATCTTCCATTCTATCATCTCCCCAAAAGAGTTCATTTTTCACTACAAAAGATGGGCTACCAAATATTTTTTTTTCACGAGCCGAGTTTGTATTTTCTTTGTATTTTATTTCTATATCTGAGGATTTTGCTTCAGAGAAGATTTCATCTTTTTTTAAATTTAATTCTGAACAAACTTCAGAAATACTTGGTTCGATTGCTGGTTCTTTGCCTTCTTGAAACCATTTTTTGTAAGTTAGAATTACAAATTTTTCTCCCCAACCTTTTTCGAAACCAAGGATTGCAATTTGGTTAGCTAAATCAAATTCTGATAATGGATAGGGTACTGGCGTTTTAGCAAAAAAACCATAACCTTCAGATCTTCTTTCAATATCTCTCCACATATAATCAACTTTATTCATTTTATCCTTTGGAAATGGAATATTATTCATTTCTTTCATGATTGCCCTAACTGAAAAAGGTTTCCAATTAAATTTTACTTGATGTTGTTTTTCAACATCAAGTATTCTAGTTACGGACAGATAAGTGTAAGTGCTTCCTATCGAAAAATAGAAATCAATATTACTCACTTACTTTGGCATAGGTGTAGCACCAGTTTCTAAACTAACAATTTTTCCATTATTATATTTATAAACTGCCATTACCGCCTCAACATTTCCATCATTAAAAGTTACAAATGCATGATGAATACCAACTTCGTCATTTTCATAAACAATTCTAGCCTTATCTTGATTAATATCACCACTCATTGCCCATTTGATAACATCACTTTTTCTTAAAACATTTCCTGATTTATGCATAGTGAATTGAAAATCATCATGCAAAAGTTCATTCATTACTGCCTCATCTTTATTTTTTAAAGCAGCACTATATTTTTCTAATATAGACATATTTTCTCCTGTTGCTTAATTTAATAATTAAAGTCTAGCAGAGTTAATCCAACATGTGGAGTCTCTCTTTACTTATACTTTAGCTAACTCATAAATTTCATAACCAGCCATTACTTCATCAAATACAGGTTTTGAAACTGGATTTGATCCATCCATAAATGAATGAAGTGCCGCCATGTCATGAACTACAATTTTAAACATTACTGTTGATTTATCAGGTGAAACACTAGCTATCGTTTTTGTAACATCTGCAACTTTTTTTCTTTCAGCCATACCTTCATCTGACTGCATGAAACCCATGAACTTTTCAAAGGTTCCTTCTTTTAGCTTTCCCACTACCAATATATCTTTCATTTTTTCCTCCTTTTTTTTTTAATATATTCCTGATTTAATTAATTTATCAATCTCACTTTTTGAATTAGGTATTAATTTATAGATAAAACTATCACATTCTTTTGTAGTATTTTCCTCGTATGGTTTTCCATACCTCACATCAACAATCTTTATTAGTTCATTATTAAGATTGTCTTCATTTACTCCTTCTTTTACTAAGTAAGAGCTTAAAAATTTCTTAGCAGCGAAAGAATGCACAATCTTATCTAATTCTAGTTCAGCTTGCGGAATCATACTATTTGCGTAGTAAATTCCTGCACATTCAATTGTTTTCTTTTTTTGATCTTCAGTTAAATGTCCATCAGCAAAACAAACAGCTGGACTAAACAAAATCAGTAAATAAAAAAGTATTTTTTTCATAAGCTCCTTTATTAATAAGTATACTCACCACTCATTTGATTCATTGAGTGTGCCATTCCAGCTTTACCTCTAATATTTTGTCTACTTGAAAATCCGCTACCAGAGATATTTTCATATTTTCCAGTTCCACCAATAATAATAAAAGTACCAGTTCCACCTTGGCCACCAGTTCCTTTACCTTTGTAATTTATGTAAACTTTTTCTCCATCCATCAAATAAAAGGTACACATACCTGTTTCGTCATCAAATTTTCCAGATACTAATGTTAGACCACCAATACAATGCATAGTAGATTTGTCAAAAATACTTCCAGGCTCTTTATCCATGAGCCCAGCATTACCATCATATGTAATACTCATGTTTCCATTCCCAGCATCCATCGCATTTAATGACCATGATCCTGCTCCAGCAGCATTAAATTTTCCTGATTCTGCAAATGTTGTTGAAGACATTAATGTAAAAATTAATGCTAATATTATTTTTCTCATACTTCTCCTATTGTTATTTATTTTTTAACTATAGGGTCAGATTTTTATCTATTAAGTATACTTATTCTTGTGATTATATCACGTAACAGTTATGCATATTTTGAGTAATAAAAGCGTTGATTTAAGCTATTAATTTTTTATTAATTTTGGTAAAATTTAACAATGATCGAAAAATTTAATGGAATTTTTTATTTAGTTGTATTTTTAGTTCACTTTATAATTTTTGCTGCATATGCTTATCAAACAGTTTTTGCTACAAAGAAATTTTTAGATAAATTTGGTATCGATGACACTGGTGCTGGAATGACTAGGTTCTTTGGATCATTATTCATTGGAGCCGTAGCAATGGCTATTTGGGTTGGATTTTTAAGACCTGATGGGCTTCAAGGTACATGGGCATTTTTTAATTTAGTATTTTTACAAAATCTTTCAGCCTTTTTTGTGGGAATATATACAATTAAAATTAACAAACTAGGTCATACTCCACAAACATCTAATGAAGGAATCATTGCACCAGGTATTTTAACTTTATTAAGTGCAATACTTTGCTTTGGACTAGCAGATAAAATTTATATCTAAAACCAATTAGGTACTGGTAGACCTTTTTCTTCTAAGAATTTTTTATTGAACATTTTAGTTGCGTATTTATCACTTCTATCACAAAGAATTGTTACAATAGTTTTACCAGGCCCCAATTCTTTACCCATTCTTATTGCTCCTGCTATATTTATTCCACAACTGGTACCCAAGCTTAAGCCTTCATTTTGAATTAAATCATACAGTATAGGTAATGCTTCATGATCATCTATTGAATAAGCATCATCAATTTTAGCTTCACTAAAGTTAGCAGTTACTCTACTTGACCCAATTCCTTCAGTAATTGACCCACCTTCAGATTTTAGTTCACCATTCTTTATATAATTATAAAGAGCCGAACCTTTTGGGTCAGATAAATAAATTTTAATATCTTTGTTCTTTTCTTTAAGAGCATTACTAACACCTGAAATAGTTCCTCCTGTTCCTGAAGAACAAACAAAACCATCTACTTTACCTTCAGTTTGTTCCCAAATTTCTTGACCCGTCCCTTCATAATGACCTTTAGCATTTGCAGTATTATCAAACTGGTTAGCCCATATGACGCCATTATTATTTGTTGGTCTTAATTCATCTGCAAGCCTAGCAGCTACTTTTACAAAATTGTTATCATCCTTATAAGGTTTAGCTGGAACTAATCTTAGTTCAGCTCCAAGATTTCTTAGTAAATCTTTTTTTTCTTGTGTTTGATTATCATTCATTACGATGATTGTTTTATAACCTAAAGAATTTCCTAATAAACCCAAACCAATTCCAGTGTTACCAGCTGTTCCTTCAACAACTGTTCCACCTTTAGCAATTAATTTTTTTTCTTGAGCATCTTTTATTAATGCAAGTGCCGCTCTATCTTTAACAGATCCTCCTGGATTTAAAAATTCTGCTTTTCCATAAATGTTACATCCTGTAATTTCTGATGCGGCTCTTAATTTGATTAGTGGGGTATTTCCTATTCCTGAAATAAAATCGCTCTGAGTATTATTCATTGTCTGATTTTTTATCACTATCAGGTGTAATACCATAAGGTTTAAATTCACTATCAGCTACTCCAACACTTCTTGCTGGAATTCCAACCATCACAGCATTTTCTGCAACATCTTTAGTGATTACTGCATTAGCTCCAATTCTTGCACCTTTACCAACTATGACTGGGCCTAATACTTGTGCACCCGATCCAATTACGACATCTTCTTTAATAGTGGGATGTCTTTTCGTGTTACGTTGATCATTTGAATTTATACTAGGAGCAATTCCACCTAATGTAACCATATGGTAAATAGTTACATTATCACCAATCTCAGACGTTTCTCCAATTACAACTCCCATTCCATGGTCAATAAATAAATTTTTTCCTATTTTTGCATTTGGATGAATTTCAATTCCTGTAAAGAATCTTGATAATTGAGAAATGATTCTTGCAATTAAATAAAATTTCGCAGTGCTAAAAAAATTAGCTATTCGATGAAAAAAAACTGCCTTTACACCTGGATAGGTTAAAATCAAACTAAGTTTAGATTTTGCCGCAGGGTCTCTATCAATTATTGATTGTAAAAAGCTATTCATATTTTGTTTTTTAATTTAAAATTTTGAAAACATGCTTTATATAGTTACTAAATTCATATATTAAAGTCTTTAATTATGTACAAAAATACAAATTGTTTTCATTTAGCAATACCATGTGGCGATTTAGAATTGGCCAAAAAATTTTATAGCGAAACTTTAGGCTGTAGATTAGATAATTCTGCTCAAGAATGGGCAGATGTTGATTTTTGGGGAAACGAATTAACACTTCATAAAAGTGAACATAAATTAGATAGTGAAAGACACGATGTGGATATGGGAAATGTTTCAGTTCCACACTTTGGAGTTCATCTATCTAGAAAAGATTTTGATGCTTTAAAACAAAGGTTGAAAGATAGTGGAACTAAATATTATGATGAACCTTATTTGAGATTTAAAGGAACTAAGTATGAGCAAGAGACTTTTTTTGTAAAAGATCCAAACGAAAATATTTTAGAAATTAAAACTCTTACCTCAAACCCAGATTAATTCTTTATAATAATTCTAATATATATAGTAATAAACACATATCAATTTTCTTTGACACGTTAACTTAATTCGCGTTAAGCTCAATTTTTAAATTTAATAGGAGATAATATGAGAATAATTAAAACTATACTTGTAGCTGGATTAATCTCAATTTTAACAATGTTCTCTGCACAAGCAGAAAAAGTTAAAATTGGAGATCCAGGTTGGACAGGTGCTACAGCTATTGCAAATTTATTAGCTGCAGTTGTTACAGATAAAATGGGTGGAGAAGCTGAGCTTGTTCCAGGAAACAATACTGCAATTTATGCAGCAATTGATAGAGGAAAAGGTGAAATAGATGTGCACCCTGACATTTGGTTACCAAACCAAGAAGCTTACACAAATGATTTAGTTCCTAAAGGAACTTTAAAATTAAGTAGCAAACCTTATGAAGGAAACCAAGGTTATTGTGTTTCACAACAGTTTGCTAAAAAAATGAATATTACGGCAATTGAAGACCTAGCAAGACCTGAAGTTGTTAAAGCAATGGACAGCGATGGAAACGGTAAAGGCGAGTTTTGGATTGGCGCTGATGGTTGGGCTTCTGCAAATGTGAACCAAGTTAAATTAAGAGACTATGGTTTATATGATGCTGGTATCGAAGCTGTTAGAGCTGCTGAAGCAGTTAAAAATGCAAGAGTACTTGACTCAATTAAAAAAGGTGAAGGTTATGCATTTTATTGTTACAAGCCGCATGCAATTTGGGGAATGGCTGACGTAGTTATGTTAACAGAACCAAAATATGATCCTGCAAAATACAAAATGATACAGCCTAAAGCTGATGCAGACTGGTATAAAAAATCTTATGTTGCATCTAAAGATGCTCTTAAGCAAATCCAAATCGGTTGGGCTACTTCTTTGGAGAGTCAATCACCAGCGATTGTAGAATTCTTTAAGAATTTTCAATTAACAGCTGATGATGTTTCTGCGATGGCTTATGCAGTTTCAGTTGAGAAAAAAGATCCAGCTGATGTAGCAAGAGCTTGGATGGAAGCAAATAAATCAACTGTTGACGGTTGGTTAGGATTATAACCTAAATTAAATTTTATACTCGGCAATTTAAGATTGCCGAGTATATTTTCCTATAATAAAAGACAAAATGGTTTCATCTAGTTCAGCTATAAAAATTCAAAATGTTTGGAAAGTGTTTGGTAATACTTCTCCTGAAGCGTTAGATGCAATCCAAAACAAAGGTATTTCTAAAACAGAGGCATTAGAAGAATATAATTCAGTAATTGGTGTTTCAGATGTTTCATTTGATGTTAATCAAGGTGAAATATTTTGTGTAATGGGTCTTTCAGGCAGCGGAAAATCTACACTAGTCAGACATATAAATAGGCTATTAGAACCTACATCTGGGAAAATTTTAATCAATAATCAAGATGTAATGCAGCTTGATAGAGATCATTTGCAAGAATTAAGAAATAAAAAAATAGGCATGGTTTTTCAAAACTTTGCCTTAATGCCTCATAGGTCGGTTGTAGATAACATTGCAATGCCACTTGAGATTAGAGGAGTTAGTAAAAATGATCGTTTAGATGCAGCGAATAAAATATTAGAAATTGTAGAGCTACAAGGTTGGGGTAACAAATTTGCCCATGAATTATCAGGAGGAATGCAACAAAGAGTCGGACTTGCAAGAGCATTAGCAGCAGATCCAGAATTTCTTTTAATGGATGAACCTTTTAGCGCATTAGATCCATTAATTAGAAGACAGCTCCAATCAGAATTTATAAAGCTTTCAAAACAAATGAAGAAGACAACTGTATTTATTACTCATGATTTAGATGAGGCAGTAAGAGTAGGACATAGGATTGCTATTATGAGAGATGGAAAAGTGATTCAAATAGGAACTCCGGAGCAAATTGTAGTTAGTCCTGCTGATGAGTATGTTGCAGACTTTGTTAAAGGAATTTCTAGACTTAAAGTTGTTCAAGCAAAAACAATCATGCAAAAAATTGAGAAATATGAAAGTAATAATGGAAAGCTAGAAGAAAATTTACAAAGTGTAAATGAACATGAATTGTTAAGTAAATTAATTGAGGTTTCTAAATCAAAACAAAAACCATTAATTGTTAAAAATAGTGACAAAAAAAATGTCGGAGTGATTACGCAATCAGATCTTTTAAAAGCAGTAATAGAGGGCGGGGATGGAGAATAAGCAAATAAATAACCCAACTAGATCAGAATTAATAACTGACTTTGTTAAATCAAATCCAGAATATTACATTAAAGAGTTCCAAAAAATTGGAAGCAAACCAACGTTTTCTTTTTCTTTTAATTTATACGCAGGCATCCTAGGGCCAATTTGGTTTGGAATGAGAAACATATGGAATTGGGCACTAGCTTTTTTGATAATTGAAACATTTTCAGTTGTTCAAATTATAAGAGGATTATTTGGAAATATAACTAAAGAGGCGGTTGAAAAAATAAAACAAGTTGAATCTACAATTGCATTTAGAAATAAACAATTAGAAGCAGCTATAACAAATAATCCAGATAAAGTTGATGTTTATAAACGTAACATTAAATCTTTAGAAGATGCAATGCAGGGATATATCGATGAAGTTGCTAGGATTGAAGCATCAGCAATTTGGATAACAATTTTTGGTATTGCTTTATTAATTTTAATTAAAATTGTTCAAGGAATTTTAGCTAACTCTGTATTAGAAAAAAGATACTCAGAGTGGCTATCAGACAAAACAATAAGACCTGGAATGCAAACTAAGAACTTTATTTCTAGTACAATTTTTGCAGCAGTGATAATATTTTTCTCAGTTGTGCATTATAGTTTTCCTGGAGTTATTACTATAATGGATGACTTTCCTACTCATCCAGATATCAGATTAACTTCAATTAAATGGGTGGAAACTATTTTTGATTATGCTGTTTTGAAAGGAGATGCTTTATTTACAGCAATCACAATTGGTATTAGATCAGTATTAGATTTCTTAGAACTATTATTTGTAAAAACTCCATGGATAGTGATCATTACAACTATAGTAACTTTAACAGGCCTAGCAGCAGGCCCAAGAGCTGCAATTTATTCAGCAGGATTTTTATGTTACATGGGATTTTTAGGTTTTTGGGTGAAAGCTATGACTACTTTGGCTCTGCTTGGAACGGCTGCTGTGTTAAGTATAGTTATTGGAATTCCACTTGGAATTTTCTGTGCAAGACGTCAAAGATTTTATTCAATGATAAGACCAATAATGGATTTTATGCAAACAATGCCTGCATTTGTATTTATGATTCCAGTAATTGCTTTTTTTGGAACAGGGAAGGTCGCTGCAGTAATTATTACAATGATTTTTGGAGGAACACCTGTAGTTAGATTAACAGTTCTTGGATTAAGAGGTGTACCTGAAACAATTAGAGAAGCTGCAATCGCTTACGGAGCATCAAAATGGTATTTACTTAGAAAAGTAGATTTACCATTAGCAACACCTTCTATATTGGCAGGTGTAAACCAAACAGTAATGTTAAGTTTAGCAATGGTAGTAGTTGCATCTCTAATTGGTGCAAAAGGTCTTGGACAAGATGTTTTAGAAGCGCTTCAGTATGCTAATGTTGGACAAGGAATTTTAGCAGGTGTAGCTATATTATTTGTAGCTCTTATTCTTGATAGGGTTGTTCAAGGAAAAAAAAGAGTTTAATAAAACTTCATGGAATATGCTTTATTAGGTTTTTTAACCAGCTTAAGTCTTATTTTAGCTATTGGTGCCCAAAATATTTTTGTAATTGAGCAAGGTTTAAAAAACCAACATGTGTTTCTTGTCTGCGTAGTTTGCTCAATATCAGATTGTTTATTAATTTTTACAGGTATATTTTTGTTTCACTATTTTAGTCAATACTTTAATTCATTAATTGAATTAATTTTTAATATTTTATTATTATTATTTTTAATTCATTTTATTTATTCAAAAATTAAATCAAGAAACAAAAACGTAAATTTAAATGAACAAACCAATAGCATTTCTGCGTTAAAAATATTTTTGAAAACTCTTGGTTTTACTTATTTAAACCCTCATGTTTATTCAGATACAGTCTTCTTTTTAGGAAATTTTTCAAAAAATTTTATTTTATCTCAAAAAATTATGTTTGGTATTGGAGCTTCCCTAGCATCTTTATTATTCTTTTTTTCAATTGGATATGCTTCAAATTATTTTTCTAAATATTTAAATGATCAGAAAATCTGGAAAATAATAAATTGGATAATTATTACAATTATGACAGTCATAAGTTTATATGTTCTTAAAGAAGTTATAAATTCAATTTAATTTGACAAAAACTCATCAATTATTTGATTAATTTTATTTGGCTCTTCTAAGTGAGCATTATGACTGCATCCATTAATAATTCTAAGTTCGCTGTGAGGGATGTTTTTATTCAATGTTTTCACTTGCTCAATATTATATGCAGTATCTTTATCTCCCCAAATAATTAATGTTTTATTTTTTATATTTTTAAGATTTTCAAATCCATTCCATTGTTTCATTGCATGAAGCGCATTTGATGCTGTTTCTTCTGAAATATTTGTTACAGCATTTTCACAAAAGAAATAATTTTTATCTTTATTACCTTTAACAAACCACTTTGGAGGAATTCTAGTCTTCAATTCATTAATACCTTCTTCCTTTAATCTTCTGATAGTCTCGTCCATTGTTTCAAATCTACCTGGTATTTCTCCAATAGAACTCGTTGCAAAACAAATCAGCTTTTCAATTTTATCGCCTGCAATTCTTGCTATTTCTTGAACAATCATTCCACCCATGGAATGTCCAATTAAATGAAACTTATTTATTTTCTTTTCTTCTATTACTTCCAGAACGAATTTAGCCATATCATTAATTGAATTTAATGAAGGAGCTTTATGACTTTCACCAAAACCAGGTAAAGCCGGTGAAACTATTCTAAATTTTGATTTGAAATAATCTTTTTGTAAAGACCACATTTCCGATGAACCAAGGAAACCATGTACAAAAATAAATGCATGACCTGCTCCAAGATCATCCACAAAGATATCATTCATTTATTATCTTATTCTTTAATTTAGACAGAACAAGACATATCTTGTCCACAACATAGTGGTGATTTTATTTTTCCATGATCGTCTGGACATTTAGATATTTGTACTTCACTACCATCATCTAATTTAAGCATATCGTCCACTAAAGGCTTATCACATTTTCCACATGTTGCATTGACTGACATTCCGCATTTAGAACATTCGTAAGTTGCCATGATTTATTCTCCTCTTATATAATATTAACAAAAATGTTAATAAATTAAAATGCTAAAAAAATTAGTAACTGTTACCAGAAGTGGTTCAATAGAGAGTGAACATTATGGTGTCGGTGCTATAGTTAATTCTGATGGAAAAATTTTAAAAGAGTGGGGTGATAGCTCACAATTAATTTATCCAAGATCTTCTTTAAAACCAATACAGTCATTAAATTTATTTAAAGATGGATATATTGAAAAAGAGAAACTTTCAGAAAAACAGATTGCTTTTTCTACATCTTCACATTTCGCAGAAGACATACATCAAGAATTAATCGAAGATTGGTTAAAAAAATTAAATATAAATGAAAGTAAACTCGCTTGTGGTGAAGATTGGCCATGGATGTTGGATAATAAATTCAAAGCTTTTGGTAAATATAAAAAAAAAAGAAAAATTTTTCACAATTGTTCAGGTAAACATTGTGCACATCTAGCTGTAGCGATTGATAGGGATTTAGATAGTGAAAATTATAATTCTAAAGATCATTTAATTCAAAAAGAATTATTTAATTTAATAGAAAATTTAAGTGAAACTAAATTAGATCAAATAGGTGTTGATGGATGTACACTGCCTAATCCACTGATGCCTTTGAACAAGTTTGGATACTTAATGGCTAATTTTTCTGATTTTAAAAAACTCAGTAATTTAGGTGAAGTTGCCAACAAAATTTATAATTCTTGTGTAAATCAACCTGATTATGCTGGTGGAAAAGAAAGCGACAATTCAAAACTAATAAAACTTTTGGATAAAAAAGTTTTCTTTAAAAATGGAGCTGAGGGAGTTTTTGTAGCCATTATCCCTGATCAAAAAATATCAGTTGTAGTTAAAATTTTAGATGGAAATGCAAGAGCATCATCTACAGCGATAGCTGGAATGATCTCTGAGATAAATGTAATTGATAAAACTAAATTAGAAATATTTTTAAACAAACCCATACCTAATTCGATTGGTGAAAATATAGGAGATATAAATTGGGTTGGTTAAAATTAATTTGAATAACCGTATTTTCTTAATCTAACATCCCCAGTTCGTGCGTGCGCTTCCATACCCTCATATCTTGAAAGTCTTGCAGCTGCAGCACCAACTAATTCTGTGGATTCTTTAGTCATTCTTTGGAAACTTAGTGTTTTAATAAATTTTCCCACAAATAAACCACCTGTGTATCTTCCAGCTCCTTTTGTAGGTAAAATATGATTAGTTCCTGAACATTTATCTCCATAAGCAACAGTTGTTTCTTCACCAACAAATAAAGAACCATAATTTTTTAATCTGTTGTGGAACCAATCTAAATTCTTTGTTTGGACTTCTAAGTGCTCAGGTGCATACTCATCACTAATTGTAGCCATCTCTTCATCAGTATCACAAAGAACCACTTCACCATAGTCTCTCCACGCTGCCTCGGCATTTGTTCTTGGTAATTCTGGTAATTCAGCAATTAATTCTGGAACTCTTTTCATTACTTTTTCAGCTAGCTCTTTACTTGTTGTGTATAACCAAGCAGGGGAATTATAACCATGCTCAGCTTGGCCA
>CACJRK010000005.1 GCA_902595795.1 uncultured Pelagibacteraceae bacterium | reverse complement strand
TAATAATCTTAGCTTTTATAACTTTTGCTCTATTTACATCTTTTACAAATGCTTTCACATAATCATCTGCTGGGTTCATAATAATATCAACTGGTGTTCCAACTTGAACTAATTTTCCAGCATTCAATATACCAATATGATCTCCAAGCCTTAAAGACTCATCTAAGTCATGAGTAATAAATACTATTGTTTTTTTTAATTCTGATTGAAGATCAAGTAATTGTTTTTGCATGTCACTTCTGATTAATGGATCTAAAGCACTGAAAGCTTCATCCATTAACATTATGTCACTATCAGTTGCTAAAGCTCTTGCTAGACCAACACGTTGTTGCATACCACCTGATAATTGATTTGGAAATTGATTTTCAAAACCACTTAAACCGACTGCTTCAATTTTTTCCATAGCAGTCTTATTTATTTCTTCCAACGGTTTTCCTTGCATTTCTAATCCATAACCAACATTCTGAATAACTGTTTTATGTGGAAATAAACCAAACCTTTGAAATACCATACTCATCTTATGTCTTCTAAAATCTATCAGTTGATCTTTATTAAAAGACATAACATTATTTCCTTCTACGATGATTTCACCGTCAGTAGGATCAATTAATCTATTTAAATGCCTAATTAGAGTTGATTTTCCTGAGCCGGACAAACCCATACAAACAAAAGTTTCACCTTCTTCTATTTTTAATGAAACATTATCAAGACCAACTGTATGACCAGTTTGTTCTAAAACCTCTTCTTTATTTGCCCCATTCTTTACCATTGGCATTACTGATAGAGGATTACTGCCAAAGATTTTATAAACATTATTGATCTCAATTTTAGACATTATTTACCTTTCTTTGTATTTGGCGCTGTTCTTTCTTGTAGAGTTTCTCCATACGATTGAGTTATTCTATCAAGAACTATAGCTAAAAGTACAATTGCAATTCCTGCTTCAGCAGCCCTTCCTACATTTAGCTGTTGTAGACCGAGTAAGACTTCATCTCCTAAACCTCTAGTACCTATCATCGATGCAATAACAACCATTGCTAAAGCCATCATTGTGCACTGATTAATACCTTGCATTATATTTGGTAAAGCTAATGGCATTTGCACACCCCAAAGCTTTTGTTTTTTACTTGCACCAAATGCATCTGCAGCTTCAATAACCTCTGTATCAACCAATCTTATTCCTAAATCTGTAAGCCTAACTAAAGGTGGAACTGCATAAATAAATGTTGCAATTATCGCTGGAACTGCACCTAAACCAAATAACATTATACCTGGAATTAAGTAACAAAAACTCGGAATAGTTTGCATCAAATCTAAAACTGGTAAAATAACATTTCTTGTCTTTACGCTTCTTGCCATTGCTATTCCTAACGGAATACCTGCAACCACACAAAGAAATATACCAATTAACATTATTGCAGTTGTTTCAATTGCTTTTTGCCAAAATATTGGATGAAGAAAACCTATAAAAAAAGTACAAAAACCCACAAACACTGTTGTTCCAATTTTTCTGCCACTTGCAAAATAAGTTAGAACTACAACACCAAGTATTACCAATGGCCATGGAGCTTGAATTAAAAAGTTTTTTACAAGCATCAACATATATAGAAGAACATTATTAATAGCTTCAAATATGTACCCATATTTTTCGTTAAGTGTTTTAAAACCAACATTGATCCAATTCATTAATGGTAAATCTAGCCACTTTGGCCATTTACCGCCTAACCAAGAAAAATCATTTAATAATTCTCCAATATTATCAGGTTTTCTTTTTGATTGAGAATAACTAGTTATTAATAGCCAAATAAAAATTACTAACAATCCAATATTAAAAAATATTTTTTTATTTTTTTTTAATAATTCCATAAAGCTACTTTTAACTATTAAAGAAAGAGCCCCGAAGGGCTCTTTCATAATTATTTAAGATATTGGATTATAGAGCGGCGCTAACTTTTTTAGCAACGTCTGCTGGTACCCAATTTTTCCACATACTCTCATTTTTTAAGAAGTGCATAGCGGTAAGTTCCATATCACCATCTGACTCATCTTCATAAAAAGCTAACATTTTGTTAACTGTAGCTGTTGGAATAGTATATTTCTTTAAAAAATCTGTTTCTTTAGGATTAGCTTTCGCCCAATCAGTTAAAACAGATTTTGTCAAAGCCATATCTCTATATTCACATGCGCAGCTTTTCTTGTAAGCATCTGGTCCGTTTGCTTTAATATCCTCAACAACAGCAGACATAGAGTTCCAACAATCAGAATCAAATTTTGGCTCTGTAAGTCTAACAAGATCAACTTTACCCATTAAACCAGTTGGTGCCCAGTAGTATGTAAAGATTGGTTTTTTCTTAGCAAAAGCTCCTGCAATAGCAGCATCTAATGCTCCACCTGAACCTGGATCAAAGTTAGTATAATATTTATCTAAACCATACTCTATTTGTTTAACCAAGTTTACAGTATAACAAGTCCAACCAGATATACAGCTAGTCATTCTTCCTTTAGACGGATCTTCTGGGTCTTTAAATAAAGCTGCTATTTTCGGATCTTTCATATCATCAACCGACTTCAAATTATATTTATCAGCAGTTGCTTTATCTACATAGAAAGCTTGTTGTGAGTCAGGTGTGTTAACTCCAATATTAATGATAGTACCAGCCTGTTCATGTGGCTCGTAATTAGCAATAATGTTGTCATACCAAACTTCAGTGATTACATCTAATTGACCATCGTAATGAGCAGCCATAATTGGGGTAGTACTTCCTTTAGTTACAGAGACTTCACACCCGTATCCTTTTTCAAGAATAAAAGTAGTAATTGCCGTATGGATGTTAGCACTACTCCAGTCAAAATCTCCCAATCTAGCCTTACAATCACCTGCATTGGCATTACCAATAACTAAAGATGATAAAAGAAAAATTGAGACAGTTAATCTTTTTAAAAACTTCATTAAATTATCTCCTTAAGGTTAAGTTTTAATTTGAAGATTTAATAATGAATAAAGATAAAAAACAAGCGAATTTATAATACAACCATTAATTGAGTTGATTTGAATACCCATTTATATAAAGATTAAGAGTGAGTGCAATTTCAAAACTTGAGAAAAATTCGACATATTTAAAAGTTATTTGGAATGACGGAGAAGAAAGTAAATTTAATTATCTTTGGTTAAGAGATAATTGCCCAACTGCACATGATAAAGATTCTAGACATCGAATGTTTAATATCTTGAATGTGTCACAAGATATTAACCCAAAAAACTACTCTGTAGGCCCAGACGGAAAATTAGAAATAGAATGGAGTGAAGGAGATCATAAAAGTTATTATGATCCTAAATGGTTAAGAGAAAATTGTTATACTTTAAAAAATAAACAAAAGTATATTTCTCCCTATAAACTTTGGGATAGTTCGCTTGAAAAAAATTTAGAATCTATCCAAATTGATCATGATGAAATTATAAGTTCCGATGATGGATTGATTAAATGGTTGGAACTTTTGCATCACATGGGGATAGCAATAGTAAAGAATTCACCGGTTGAAAAAAATTCAGGATTAAATGTATTAAACCGAATAAGTCATACTCGTGAAACATTTTTTAAAACACCATTTGAGGTTATTAATATTCCAAAACCAAACAATTCTGCATACACAGCTCATGCATTAAGGAATCACATGGATTTACCTTGGTTTGAAAATCCTCCAGGATATCAATTTTTACATTGTTTAGTAAATTTAGCAAAAGGAGGAGACTCTTCTGCAGTTGATGCTTTTGCAGTAGCAGACTTTTTAAGAAAAAATGAAAAAGAAACTTTTGATGTTTTAGTTAATACTCCACTAAAATTTAGAGATAAAGATTATACTCAAGAAGCGATCAGAAGCGTCCATGGTACGGCAATCTCACTTACAAAAGACGGAGATTATAATGACATTCGTTACAGTATTGCCACTCTTGATGCACTCGATTGTCACCCAGATATAATGGACTCAGTTTATAAAGCACATCATCGATTTGGTAATCTATTGCATGACACTAAATTTCAAATTAATTTTAGATTAGAACCAGGTGATATTTTTTCATTTAATAACAGAAGACTACTGCATGGAAGAACTGAATTTGATCCAAACTCAGGACATAGACATCTTCAAGGATATTATATGGATAGAGATGAAATAATTGGAAGATTAAATTATCTGAAGCAGCAATTATAAGTTTTCAAATATAAGATTATTTTTTTTATTATATTTTTTGAATTCAGAATTATTTTTAATTGTATAAAAATATTTTTTAATTTTTAGGTCCTGAATTTTTTTATTTTTTATATAAGATTTATCAAGAATTAAGTAATCTATATTTTTAATTATTGATTTTTTTAATATTGATTTCACAGTTGTTGGCGGTGAAAAAGATAAACCTACTTTTGTTTTTTTATTCAACTTTAAAAGATTAAAAATATTCTTGTGTTTAAAGGAAATAAAAACACATTTTGAATATTTAGATGTCTCTTTAATTAGTTTTTTAAGTAATTTTGTTGAGAATTTAGGTTTAATCTCTATAAACAAAGAGAATTTATTTTTTGATATCTTTAATAAATCTTGGAGTAGGGGTATTGGTTTATTATACTTAAGACTGATTTCCTTTACTTTTTGATAATTTAGGTTTTTTATACTTTGCTGCTTTTTGAAAATTCTTTTTTAAAGTAAAATCGTGATAACAGACAAATTTATAATCTTTAGTTGCATGTATATCGGTTTCTATTCCAAATCCTTTTTTAAATGATTGTTTAAATGAATTTAAAAGGTTTTCTTTATATTTTTTGTTTACAATCCCACGATGGATTAAATGCATAAATTTTTATTTCCATCCGGTTACAGTTTTAACTTCTAGATACTCATCAAGACCCCAAACACCGCCCTCTCTACCATTTCCTGATTGTCTGTAACCTCCAAAAGGGGTTCCAGCATCAGCTGCATTGCCATTAATATAAACACAACCAGATCTTAATTTTTTAGCAACTCTATGTGCTTTTTCTCTATCTTCTGTCTGTAAATAATTCCCCAAACCATAAGAAGTATCATTAACAATGTTTACTGCTTCATCTTCAGTTTCAAACGGAATAATAGAAAGGACAGGACCAAAGATTTCTTCTTTAGCTATTCTCATGTCGTTTGTAACATTTGTAAAAATTGTTGGTTTTATAAAATAACCTTTATTTAATCCGTTAGGTAACTCTGGACCACCGGCTGCTAACGTTGCACCTTCAGAAATTCCGCTTTCAATTAAATTGATGATCTTGTCATATTGAGTTTTAGATATTACAGGTCCTATGTGATCCCCTTTCTTTGAGGCTTGATCTACATTAATTTTATTTGCTTCATCAACTGCTTCATCAACTGCTCTTTTGTAAATAGATTTTTCAACTAACATTCTTGTTGGTGCATCACAAGATTGACCAGAATTACTCATAACATTTCTTATGCCATCTCGGACAGCATTTTTGTAACTATCTGCAAAAACTATGTTTCCACCTTTGCCTCCAAGTTCTAAACAAACTCTTTTAATTGTTTCTGCTGCATTTTTTGAAATAAGTCTTCCAGCGCGAGTTGATCCTGTAAAAGAAACCATATCAATATCAGGATGACTTGATATTTGTGTTCCAACACCTGCGCCATCACCATTTACTAAATTAAATACACCATCAGGAAATCCAACTTCATCAATCATTTCAGCAAACAACATCCCAGAGATAGGAGCTATTTCAGATGGTTTAAGTATCATCGTACACCCAGTTGCAAATGCGGGTACGACCTTAAGAGTTATTTGGTTTATAGGCCAATTCCATGGAGTAATTAATCCACATACTCCAATTGGTTCATAACAAATATGGTTGTTTGATTTTTTATCAAAGTATTCATCAAAATTAAATTCTTTCAATCTTAAAATAAAATCTTCTAAATGTGCTAGTCCCGATCCAGTTTGAACATCAGTAGCCCAATCCATTGGAGCTCCCATTTCTAGCGAAATAGCTTCTGCCATTTCTCCAAATCTTTTTTTATAAACTACTAATAATTTTTCCAGCAAATCCAATCTTTCTTCTTTGCTAGTTTCTTTCCAGATTTCAAATGCAGTTTTTGCAGCTTTAACTGCGTTATCTGTGTCTTTTTTTGAACCTAATGAAATAATTGCACAAGGATCTTCATTACAAGGATTGATTACCTCAAAATCTTTTTTTTCGATTGGGTCAACCCATTTTCCGTTTATGTAAAATTTTCTTTTATCTAACATTTATTAATCTTAACATATTAATTAAATTTCATAGCCTTTTTCCTCTGGTTCATTATCCACAAGCTCATCAGGAAATCCATCGGCTCTAAAATCAATTTTATTTAAATCTTCCATCCTTTTTACAATCATTGATGACCATGCTCTTGAACCATATTTTTTTTCTCCATCTTTAAATATTTCAACTATCTTTGGAGAAATCTCTAATGGAGCATTTAATTTCTTTGCTAGATTATCGAATAAACCAGTATCTTTTAGAACAAGATCCATTGTGAAATTAATATTATAAGAACCATTTAAAATAACCTGACTTTCTGTTTCATGAACAAATGAGTTTCCAGATGAAACTCTAATACCTTTAAATGTTTTAGCTAGATCTAAATTTGATTTTTTTGCAACAGTCCATGCCTCACCTAATGCTACCAAATGAACTGATGCTAAATAATTTGTTATGACTTTAAGAACTGATGCACTACCTAATTCACCAGTATGTAATACTTTTCTACCCATTACAGTTAAGGCTGGTAAAATTTTTTCGAAAGCTTTTCTTTCTCCACCTACAAATATAGCAATATTACCTGTGGCAGCTCTATGACATCCTCCACTAACAGGTCCATCTAGAGGGATAGCTTTTTTTGATATCACCTTATTTCCAAGTCTTTTAACTTCATCCTCATCTGTTGTGCTCATTTCTAACCAAATTTTATTTTCTGATAAACCATTTAGAATTCCATCTTCACTTTCCATAACCTCCGCAGAAACCTCAGGCGAAGGAAGTGAAGTAATAATTAGATCAGTTTGTTCTGCCAATTCTTTAGGAGACTTTGCAACTTTAGCACCTAGCTTTTTGAATTCATTTGTTAAACTTTCATCTATTTCTCTAACAGTAACATCAAAATGATTTCTTATTAAGCTTCCAGCTAGTTTACCGCCTACATTTCCTAAACCAATAAAACCTATTTTCATTTTATTTCCTCTTCTTTTTTATCTTTTGTAAATACAATTAAAATCACACCTAGTATTATTATTGCACCACCTATAAATAATTCTTGTGTTGGTTTTTCACCTAAAAGAAAAATTGCAGCCAATAATCCTGTTGGGGGTATACCCATTGTAACGATAGGAAGCACTTTATAAAGCGGGTTGTTTTTTAAAACATAATAGAAACAACCATAAGTAATTGGTTGCATTATGAAACCAATATAAATTGCAATGATCCAGTGATCAATCTTGGCATTTGTTAAATAATTAATTGTATTTCCATCAATTATTGATGAAAGCATTATTAAAATTGGCCCAGAGAAAAATGCTAACCAAGCAACTAGAGCCAAAGGATTTATCTCCTTGCTTAAAGGTTTAACCATAACTTGTCCAAGAGCCCATATAGCAGACCCTAAAATCGTAAGGCTAATTCCAATAAACTTCCCATCTAAGTTAGGAGATCCAGTTAAAATATAAACACCAACAAAAGCGATAGCTATACCAATCAAAGCTCTAACAGTTGGTTTTTCTTTAAGCATGAAGTAAGCAAAAATAACCCCAAACGGAACTTCCATCTGAACCAAAAGAACTGCTGAAGATGCATCAATTAAATCTAAACCAGTATATGTAATACTATATTGCAACGTATTAGCCACTAATGATGCAGCAAATATTTTTTTCAAATATCCTTTTGGTATTGGAAACCACCAAATTAATATTGCTGCAGCAAATGTAAATCTTATACCCATTAAAAGTATAGGGGGGAAAGATTCAAAAGCAGGTTTTGCAATTACAAAACCAAATCCTAAAAAAATAGGTACCAAGGAGGCTACAAAAGTATCTTTTATATTCATACCTATTTTAATATTAATGATTATTAATGAACTTGTGATATATTCACTTTTTAAAATATGAATTCAACAAAAATAGATCCTAAATTTATTAGCCAATCCAATCCTAGAGTTGGTTTAATTGCTCTTGCAAGTGACTTTATGATTGAAAAAGATTTTATTAATGTGATTAAAAATAGGAAAATCGATTTTTTTGTAAATCGTATTGAGTGCTACAACCCTCTCACGAAAGAAAACCTTATAAAAATGTCTGATAAAGTCACTGAGGTTACCAAGGATATTTTGCCTGATCAAGATTTGGATTGTGTGGTTTATGGGTGTACTTCAGGGACCATTGCTGCTGGACATGAATCAATAGAGCAAAAAGTTAAAGTTGCTAAACCAATGGCAGAAGTATCAACACCAAGCACTGCAGCTATTAAAGCATTAAAAAAATTAAATATTAAGAAAATTTCAATTTTTACACCATATAGCAAAAAATTAAATGATGATGTTTTGGATTATTTTAAAAGCGAGGGTTTTGAGGTTACTTCGAATTCATACTTTGATATTCAAGATGATTATGACATGGAAAAGTTGATCAAAATTATCTATATGATGTTCTTTCAAAAATAGATTTGAAAGGAGCAGATGCTTTGTTTGTTTCTTGTACAGCGCTACCAGTTTTAGAAATTATCGATAGATTAGAACAAAAATTAAATACTATAGTTCTATCAAGTAATCAGGCATTAATTTGGGACACCCTAGTAAAAATAAAAAAAAATAATTCAGTAGAAGGATTTGGAAAATTATTCCAAGTAAATTAATGCTATTCACTAAAGAAGAATACAAACTAAGATTAACAAAAGTTAAGAAAATGATGCAGGAAAAAGGCATCGAGCTTTTAATCTCACATGATACTAATAATATGAATTACTTAACAGGCTATGATGCATGGTCTTTTTATTATGCTCAGTGTGCAATTGTACATATTAACACTGACGAACCTTTATGCTTTGTAAGAGCTCAAGATGCGGGAGGCGCATATATAAAAACTTATCTAAAAAAAAGATAATATTATTGTTTATGATGAAAATTATATTCATACATGGCCAAAACATCCTTATGATTATTTAGTTGAAATAATAAAAGAGAGAAAATGGGATAAGCTTAATATAGGTGTTGAAATGGACGCACATTATTTCACTGCATTTTGTTATGAAAAAATTAAACAAGGATTACCAAACGCAAAGATCAAAGATAGTGATCGTTTAGTTAATTGGGCAAGATTAGTTAAATCAGATGCTGAGATAGGTTTTATGAAATCCGCAGCAAAAATTTCAGAAAAGGGAATGAAAACTGCTATGGAAGTTATTAAACCAGGCGTTAGACAATGTGATGCGGTAGGTGAAATTCAAAAAACTTTATTTTATGGTACTGAAGAATTTGGAGGTGAATATTCCAGTATTGCAACTTTACTTCCAACCGGAAAAGGTACTTCAGCATCTCATTTAACTGCTACGCAAGATAAATTTGTAGAAGGTGAGGCTACAATTATTGAATTATCTGGAGTTTATAAGAGATACCATGCTCCAATGGCCAGAACGGTTCTGCTTGGAAAAACTAATCAATTAAAGATTGATACAATGAATAAAACTATTGAGGCTTTGAACGCTGGAATTAGTGCAATCAAACCAGGAAACACAGCTGATGATGTAGCCCAAGCTTTTTGGAAAATTTTAGACAAATACGGAATAGAAAAAAAATCTAGAACAGGTTATTCGATCGGAATTGGTTATCCACCTGATTGGGGAGAACATACTCTTAATATATATAAAGGAGACATGACAGTACTTGAGCCCAATGTTTGTTTTCATATGATAGCGGTAATGCAGTTTGGAGACTGGGGCGTTGAAGCATCTGAAGCTATTAGGGTTACTGAGAATGGATCAGAATTATTCTGTAATTTTCCAAAAGAGCTTCATATAAAGAGTTAATTAGCTATTGAAATATATTTATACAAATGTTTTATATTCATTTTTATGTCTAAAAATCCAGAATTTGTAAAATTTGATAAAGTAGATAAAAGTTATGACGGCAAAGTTCTTGTCGTTAAAGATCTTCAATTAGATATTGCAGAGGGTGAATTCATAACAATGCTTGGCCCATCTGGTTCAGGTAAAACTACATGCTTAATGATGTTAGCTGGATTTGAAACACCAACTCATGGTGAAATATTATTAGATGGAAATATAATTTCAAATATTCCTCCGCATAAAAGAGGTATAGGAATGGTTTTTCAAAACTATGCTTTGTTTCCACATATGACAGTTTATGAAAATTTAGCTTTTCCTTTAAGAGTTAGAAAAGTTGAAAAAGATGAGATAGATAAAAAAGTTGATAAAGCTTTATCGATGGTATCTCTAAGTGGATTTGAAACTAGAATGCCAGCTCAACTTTCAGGTGGTCAACAACAAAGGGTTGCAGTTGCAAGAGCCTTAGTATTTGATCCAGCGGTTGTTTTAATGGATGAGCCTTTAGGAGCACTAGATAAAAATTTAAGAGAAAGCATGCAATATGAAATCAAACATATTCATGAGAGTATTGGTGTTACTGTTGTTTATGTTACTCATGATCAAAGTGAAGCTTTAACTATGTCAAATAGAATAGCAGTGTTCAATGATGGAAAAGTACAACAGTTATCTGATCCAGCAGAACTTTATGAAAAACCAGTAAATTCTTTTGTAGCTGAGTTTATAGGTGAAAATAATACATTTAATGGAGAGGTTATAGACATTGATAAAGATAAGTGTAAAGTTAAATTAAATAATTCAGAAATATTAGCAAATCCAATTTCAGTAAAATCAAAAGGTGAAAAAACAACAGTATCTTTAAGACCAGAGAGAGCTTTAATAAATCCAGCTAATAAAATGGATAATATGTTCACTGGAAAGATAGAGGAAGTAATCTACCATGGTGACCATACAAGGGTAAGATTAAATCTTCTTGGTAGCTCAGAATTTATTCTTAAAGTTCCAAATAGTACATCAAATCTAGAGCTAAAAGTGACTGAAGATATTGATATAGGCTGGAACAGTATTGACGCAAGAGCACTTGATCCAAAATAGATTTTCTTAATCTTAATGATAAAACTGATGAAATGAGCTGTTGACTTCACATGCTCATTTTGCTGTAATTTTAATTATATAAATTAATTTATATTAACGTTTAAACGGAGGAATAATGAGAAAATTAAGTAAATTATTACTTGCTCTTTCTTTTGTCGTGTCTGTAACTTCTTCAGCCTTTGCTGTTACTGTAGCATCTTGGGGTGGAGCTTATACAGAGTCTCAAAAATTAGGGTATGGTGATCCAACTGCTAAAGCGCTAGGGGTAGAAATCAACTGGGTTGATTACTCTGGTGGTTTATCAGAAATTAAAGCACAAAAAGAAGCTGGTGCTATAACTTGGGATATTATTGACTTATTTGCATTCGATACAATTAACGGATGTGATGAAGGTTTATTTGTTGAATTTGATTTCGACAAAGACTTCCCAGCTGCTCCAGATGGAACTCCTGCAAGTGAAGATTTCTTTACAGGTATGCCAAGTAAATGTGCAGTAGGTAACATTTTATATTCTTGGAACTATGCGTTCGATACAAGAGCATTTAGTGGTGCTGAACCAACAACTATCAAAGATTTTTTTGATACTAAAAAGTTTCCAGGAAAAAGAGCAATCTATAAAAGTGCTTTAACTAACCTTGAAATCGCTTTAGCTGCTGATGGAGTTAAAATGGGTAAAGGTGGTGACAGACTTTATAGATTTATGGAAGAAAAAGATGGATACATCGACAGAGCTATGAACAAAGTAAAAGCACTTTGTGAAGATCCAAATGGTGGATGTGTATTCTGGTCTGCTGGTGCTCAACCACCTGAATTATTAGTTGCAGGTGAAGTTGTAATGGCAACAGGTTGGAATGGAAGATTCTTCAACGCTGAAGTTGGTGAAGGTGCTCCTATTAAACAAGTATGGGATGGTCAAGGTCTTGACTATGAATATTTCGCACTTGTTAAAGGTGGTCCAGATGAAGCAAATGCTAAGAAAGCTTTAGCTATGATGACTAACACTGAAATGTTAGCAGGTAGTGCAAAGTATATTGCATACGCTCCATGGAGAAAATCTTCTCTTGAAATCATCAAAGCTGGTGAGCCTTGGTACAAAGATGGCAAAACTGAAATGATGCCTCAAATGCCTACAGCTCCAGCTAATACTAAAAATTACTTTTTAGTAGACCCATTCTTCTGGGCTGATTATGGAACAGAGATTGGTGAAAAATGGGAAGCAATGAAAGCTGGTTTAAATTAAACTAGTTTTTAAATTAAAAATTATATAATATTAAGGGCGGTTTTTTTAACCGCCCTTTTTTTATGAGCTCAGAAAATAAAATATTAACAACTGATGGACTGCCTTTAGAGGTTAGTCTTAAAAAAGCTGAAAAGAGAAATAAAATTAAAGCTTTTTTACTTGTTGCACCTTTACTCTTATTTTTACTAATTACTTATATTTTTCCAATAGGAGAAATGTTTACAAGGAGTATTGATGATCGAATGATCACTAATATGCTTCCAAAAACCTTTGAATCAATGAAAAAATGGGATGGTAAAGAATTACCTCCAGAGGAAGTTTATAGAAGTTTTTATGAAGACTATAAAATACTTGCTGAAAAAAAAGTACATGGAAAACTCGGTCAAAGATTAAATAAAGAAAAAAACGGATTTAATTCAATATTAAAAAGATTATTTAGAAAAGTTAAAAGTAATCAAATTGATGAAAGCAAAAGTATTAAAGAACAAATAATCAAAATTCACAAACATTATAGAAATGTAGATTACTGGAGAGCTATCAAAAGAACTGCGCCTCCTTATACTATGAATAAGTACCTTAAAGGTATGGATATGTATTTAGATGAAGATGGCAATGTAACTCAAGTAAGTGAAGATAGAAGAATACATAGGATTTTATGGTTAAGAACATTAGAAATAGCACTGTTTGTAACTATTTTTTGTTTCCTAATGGGCTATCCAATTGCGCATTTATTAGCAACTCTTCCAATGAAATACAGTAACCTACTTATGATATGTGTGCTGTTACCTTTTTGGACATCCCTATTAGTTAGAACTGCCAGTTGGATGATTTTATTGCAACAACAAGGACTAGTTAATGATTTCTTTGTAATGATTGGACTTGTGGCTGACGATAGCAGGCCAGAGATGATGTACAATAAGGTCGGAACTTATGTTGCTATGACTCAAATATTATTGCCTTTTATGGTTTTACCACTTTATAGTGTGATGAAAACAATATCACCAAGTTTAATGAGAGCAGGAAAATCTTTAGGGGGGACTCCTTTCGTTGCATTTTGGAAAGTATATTTTCCATTAACAATCCCAGGTATAGGAGCTGGTTGTTTATTAGTATTTATACTTGCAATTGGATATTACATCACTCCCGCATTAGTTGGTGGAGCATCAGGTACATTGATAAGCAATCAAATTGCTTTCCATATGAAACAAACTTTAGATTGGAGTTTTGCATCTGCGATGGGGCTAATGTTATTAACTGGAGTATTGGTTATTTATTGGATTTATAACAAACTAGTGGGAGTAGATAACATCAAATTAGGTTAATTATGGCTTTACCAAGTTATACAGAAACAAGATATAGAATATGGCATTATGTCTATATTGCTATTTGTTCATTTGTATTCTTTTTTTTAATTGCACCTTTATTTGTAATTTTTCCGTTATCTTTTAACGCTGAAGAATTTTTAGTTTTCTCTGAAGGAATGAAAAATCTTGATCCAGATGCTTTTTCTTTAAGATGGTATAAAGATATGATTTATGGAACAAAAAATCCTTGGGGTCTTGCTGCAAAAAATAGTTTTATTATTGCAATATTTGCAACCATTGGGTCAATTATATTAGGAACTTTAGCAGCGTTAGGCTTAAGTAGTAGGCACATGCCTTATAAAGGGATTATCATGGCAACTCTTATTTCACCAATGATTGTCCCATTAATTATATCTGGCGTAGCAATTTTCTTTTTCATGGCAAAAGTTGGCCTAGCTGCAACACACACAGGTATAATTTTTGCTCACATAATTCTAGGAACACCTTTTGTGGTTATAACTGTAACAGCAACTTTATCTGGATTTGATCATAGCGTAACAAGAGCTGCCGCAAGTCTGGGTAGCAATCCAGTAAACACATTTATGAAAATAACATTACCTTTAATTTTACCAGGGGTTATATCTGGAGGTTTATTTGCATTTGTGACTTCATTTGATGAAGTTGTAGTAGTTCTATTTTTGGCAGGCTTAGACAATACAACAATTCCAGTTCAAATGTGGACTGGTTTAAGAGAGCAATTAAGCCCAACAATTCTTGCTGTTGCAACATGTTTAATCATACTCTCGACTTTGATTTTAATTAGTGCTGAATTGTTAAGAAGAAGGTCTGAGAGATTAAGAGGAATTAATAGATAAAAAAATTAAATAGCTTCTATTATAGTTGCAATTCCCATTCCTAATCCAATACACTGAGTAGATAGAGCATATTCTTTATTCTCTCTTTTCAATAACTGTGCAGCTTTACCAGTAATTCGAGCACCTGTAGCACCTAATGGATGTCCTAATGCAATTGCACCACCATCCAAATTTACTTTTTCAACATCTATTTCTAAATCCTTGATACAAGCTATTGATTGAGAAGCAAAAGCTTCATTAAGCTCAACAATATCTATATCTTTAATTGAAAGTTTTGCTCTTTCTAAAGCTTTTTTAGTAGCTGAAATTGGACCTAAACCCATATAATTTGGATCACAACCTTCTACTGCAGTAGATTTTATTCTCCCAAGAATTTCTAATCCATTTTCTTTTGCAAAATTTTCTTCACATATAAGTGTTACAGCAGCACCATCGGTAAGAGGGGATGAAGTTGCAGCAGTTACGGTTCCATTATCATCAAATGCTAATTTTAAACTATCTAATTTTTCCATTGTACTATTGGGTCTGATATTTTCATCTGTTTCATAATTTCTTATTCTTGTAATTTCATTATTAAATTTCCCTTTTTGCTGTGCTTCGTTTGCTTTCCTATGACTTTCTAATGCAAATATTTGTTGTTCTGTTCTTGAAATATTAAATTTTTTTGCAACATTTTCTGCTGTAATTCCCATCGACAAATATAAATGTGGATTTTGTTTTTCATCATCTGAATAAGGATAAGGTAGAGAATCAAAACCAGTTTGAACTCTTGTCATACTTTCTACTCCACCACAAATAAAAGCCTTACCCGAACCCATTGCTATTTTCCCAGCAGCAATATGAATTGCTTCCATAGAGGATCCACACCATCTATCTACAGTCATACCTGGCACTTTTATATCTAAGCCAGATAAAAAAGTTACCAATCTTCCGATATTAAAACACTGTTCACCAACCTGAAAAGCACAACCAATGACTACATCTTCAATATCCTTAGGATTTATTTCGGATTGAGAGATAAGATTTTTGGTTACTTCCGCTAACAGATTAACTGGTTTCACATCTATTAGTTTCCCTTTGTTAGCCATTGTAAAAGGAGATCGCGAATAACCAGCTATTACTGAATTGTACATTTTTCTCTTTAATATTGTATTAATTTATATAGCTTATCAAATTAATAAATCAGGAAATTTGTCTTATTTCAAGTTTTTGATTAATTCAATAAAAGATTAATTGATTATGAATATTAAAAAAGTAGTTGTAATTGGATCTGGTACAATGGGTAGTGGAATTGCTGCACACTTATGTAATGCTAATATTCCTGTAACTCTTTTAGATTTAACAACAGAAATTAGCGAAAAAGCCAGGGAAAGAATCCACAAATCAAGACCACCTTTGCTTTTAGATAAAAAAAAAATAAACAATATTAAAGTTGGAAACATCGATGATAATTTTGATGCAGTAAAAGAGGCCGATTGGGTTGTTGAGGCAGTAGTCGAAAGAATTGATATAAAGCATAACATTTATGAAAAAATTTTTAAAAATAGGAAACTAGGTGCGATAGTTTCGTCAAACACTTCCTCTATTCCAATAAAGGTTTTGTCAGAAAAATTGACTGAAGAAGAAAAAAAAGATTTTTGTATAACACATTTCTTTAATCCTGTCAGATACATGGGATTGTTAGAAATTGTTAAAAATGAGAACAACGATTTAAATAAAATTAATTCTCTTAAAAAATTTTGTGAAGTTGAGCTAGGTAAAGGTGCCATTGTCTGTAATGATACACCAGGCTTTCTTGGAAATAGAATAGGTGTTTATGCTATGCAAGTAGCAATGACGGAGGCATTTAAAATGAAATTATCTATTGAAGAAGCAGATGCAGTTTTTGGTAGGCCAATGGGCATACCTAAAACAGGAGTTTTTGGCTTATATGATCTAATCGGAATTGATCTGATGGCCGATGTTTTAAAAAGTTTTATTAAAGAGCTTCCTGATAATGATGAATTTCAAATTGTTGCAAAAGAAATTCCATTAGTAAAAAAATTAATTGATACTGGTTATACTGGTCGAAAAGGCAAAGGTGGTTTTTATAGAATGAATAAAAGTGAAAACCAAAAAATATTAGAGGCTATCAATTTAGAGACGGGTGAATACGCAACCTCAAAAAAAATAGATTTAGGAATCGAAACCGTAGATATAAATAATTTAATTAATCGAAAAGATAAATATGGAGAATATGCTTGGGAAGTAATTTCTAAAATAATTAAATATGCATCTTCTCTAGTCCCAGGAATTACAGATAAGTTCAACGACATAGATGAAGCAATGAGACTTGGTTTTAATTGGGCTATGGGTCCTTTCGAAATGTTAAAATCAATCGGTGTAGAAAACTTTTTTTCAAGAGTATATAATTTTGAAAATAATGAATTTTTAGAAAATTTATCAAAATCAAAAGATGAAAACTTTTATGGTAAAAGACAACTTTATACTGAGATCGAAACACTTGGAAAAATAAGACCTTCAGCAATAAAAGTAGATAAGAATAATTCTGCTGAAATTCACCGTTTTAAAGATTTTAATATTGTTGAATTTACCACAAAAGCTTGTGCACTAGATTACGATTCAATGGATGCATTAAAAAATGCAACAAACAAACCACTAATTGTTATGAATGAAAGCATGCAATTTTCTGCAGGTGTGAATTTGAGTTATACGATGAATTTTGCAGACAAAGGTGATTTCAAATCTATAGAAAAATTTATCAAATATTTTCAAGATACTTGCAAAACTTTAAAATATTCTAAGTACCCAGTAGTGTCAGCACCTTCTGGACTAACATTGGGTGGGGGATTTGAGGTTATGGTTCAAAGTAATTTTGTTGCATCTCACACAAATATTGTAGTTGGTCTTGTGGAGACAATTGTTGGATTAGTACCAGCGGGAGGTGGATGTAAAGAGATGTTATGGAGATGGTCACAAACCGGTGAGGCAAAATCTGATCCTGACTATGCTCCCTTAAAAGTATTTGATATTATTGGATACGCAAAAACTGCAACTTCGCCTGTGGAAGCAGAGCCTTTGAAATATTTAAAACCTGAAGATAAAAAAATCATGAATAGAAATAGTCTTTTTGAGGAGGCGAGAAAACTTATTCATCAAAACAACGATTTTGTTCCTCCAGAGGAGTGTAAATTTAATTTATCTGGAAAACCTTTGAAAGAGAAGATGATTAAAATTTTAGATAAATTATATGATGAAAATATCATCTTAGATCACGGCATGTATGTTGGAATAGAACTAGCAAATGTCTTAAGTGGCGGTGATACAAATTTAAATAAAACCTTATCAGAGGATGATCTTTATAAATTAGAGCTAGATTCTTTTATGAGATTGATTGAAAAAAAACAAACTCAGGATAGAATTAAACACACTCTTTCAACTGGAAAACCTTTGATTAATTAGATTCTAGCAATCTAAAAGTATTTATATAATCAGGTCTAAGTACGTAGATTGCTTTATTACCTGTTTTAATTTTTTTAAGAATATCTAGGCCATATTTCACTTTACCAATAGGAGTATATTCTCCATGATAAATCGGAATTTTTTTTAAGGTAATAAAAAATTCACTATCCTCTGAATCAAATTCTGCCGATCTCGCAAAACCAACACTACCCTCAGTAAATTCAAAATTATCACTTAGCTCAGATTTTAATAACCCCAATCCAGATTTTCCACTTCCAATTTTCGAGTAGTCTAAAAACTCAATGTTCCCAAATTCAATATCACCAGCTTGCACAAAAGTATTTTCAATAACTTTATAGAAGGCAGAACCATCATACATTTCTTTTTGAATTAGTATTTTAAATCTTTCAACTGCTTTTGGTGACGTATCTGGGTATAATTCAATAATTACATTTCCACACTCTAAATTCATCACAGCAATATCTTCTGGGTTTTCAAAATTTAATTTTTTTAAATCATTGTTATCTATAAATAGGCATTTATTTTTTAACAAAACAAAAGATGTAAAAGCAGCAACAGCTAAAAATATTAAAAAAATAAATAAAATTTTTTCTAATTTCGAAGCTTTAATTATTTTTATCATAAAATATTTACATCAATTTTAGATATATTTAACATAATAAAATTGACCTTATTATTTAATATTGAGTCTTTTTTTATTTTCTCTTCAATTAAATTTTTATTAACCATTAAGAAAGAAAAAATTTCAGCCATATCTTCTGATGGAATTGATTTAGAGTATTCTGTTAAAAAACCATTTGTATTTTTATATAAATCCAAATTTAGTCTATTTGTACATGTAGAACATTCTGCATACTCAAAATCTGTATCATTAAATAAAGTAAATTTATTCTCGTTGAAATAATCTTCATAACTATTTTCTATCATATGAAAAATTTCATGATGGATCATTCTCTCAAAATATTTTTCATTGAAATTTATATCTAATATTAAAGTTCTATTTTTATTATCTGGTATTCCACCGGTATTTATATTTGAAACAAATAAGCCTTCGCAAAATACTATATATTTTAAATCTATTTTCTTAAGGAATGTAGAATTGTATCTTTTGATATTCTTTTCAACAGTGGGAAATTTTTCATCTAAATTTGTTTTTTTTGTTTTATTACAGGTAATATTGTCATCTACCCCTATTTTAAAATTTCCCTTTGCATTTAAATAACGGACATTATTTTTGTTTTTTAATTTATAGATTTCTAGGTTAGGAATTTTTAAAAGGTTGTATATTTCATCTGCATTTGCAACAGAAATGTGAAAACTTAGGATGAATATTATAAAAAATCTCATTAATTAATTATAGACGAATTAGACAAGATAATATTATCTTAGATTTTTATAAAATGAAAAAAGAAAGAAATAAAAATCCTATTCAGCCAGTAAGTGGAACAAAAGTTCCAAGGTATGCGGGACCTAACACGTTTGCAAGACTTCCAGAATTAAGAGATGTTGAAAGTTGTGATGTTGCAATTGTTGGTGTTCCTTTTGATAGTGGAACAAGTTACAGACCTGGTGCAAGATTTGGTCCTCAAAGTATTAGACAAGCCTCAAGACATCTAAGAACAAATTATCATCCAAATTACGATGTTGAGCCATTTAAAGTGCAACAAGTTGCAGACGCAGGAGATATTGCATGTAATCCATTCAATATTGATGAAGCGATCAAGCAAATTGAAGTTGGAGCAACAGATTTATTAAATAAAGTAGGTGGAATAATTAGTTTAGGTGGCGACCACACAATTGCAGTTCCACTGCTTAGGGCAGTAAATAAAAAAAACAATGGTCCAGTTTCTTTAGTTCATTTTGATGCACACTTAGATACATGGGATACTTATTTTGGAGCTCCATATACTCATGGTACTCCATTTAGAAGAGCACGAGAGGAAAATTTGTTTTTAGATGATGCCTCAATGCATGTTGGGATAAGAGGACCTTTATATAGTAGAGAAGATATTAAAAATGATGAAAGTTTTGGTTTTAAAATTATTCACTGCGATGAATTTCAAACTGAGGGAACAGATAAAATTGCAGAAAGAATTAGAAAAAGAGTAGGAGATAATGCATTATATTTATCAATTGATATAGACGTTTTAGATCCAGCATTTGCACCTGGAACTGGAACTCCAGAAATTGCAGGAATGACTACTAGAGAAATTTTGAATGTAATAAGAGGTTTGTCTGGATTGAATTTAATTTCAGCTGATGTTGTTGAAGTTGCTCCTGCGTATGATCATGCAGAGGTGACCTCACTTGCTGCAGCTACAATTGTATACGAGCTAACAAATTTATTTGCAAAATCATAAAGAAAGGATAGTTTGCGAACATGATTGAGAAGAAAAATTTTTATATTAATGGTTCATGGGTTTTACCAAAAAATAAAAAAGAAATTCAAGTAATAAATCCTGCAAGTGAAAAAAGTTGTGCTGTAATTTCTTTAGGAGGTAAAGAAGATATACACGATGCTGTAATTGCAGCAAAAGAAGCATTTAAATCTTGGGGATTTACATCAAAAGAAGAAAGAGTTGTTCATCTAGAAAAATTATATGAATTATATAAAAAAAGATGGAATGATATTGCTGAGGCAATTACACTTGAAATGGGAGCTCCAAAAGACTTTTCATCAAAACTTCAAACTGGAACAGGAGCAAGTCACATTAAATCTTTTATTCGTTATTTAAAAGATTTCGAGTTTGAAAAAGTTTTAGGAGATCATGCTAAAAATCAAAGAATTTTATATGAGCCTAAAGGAGTTTGTGCATTAATAACCCCTTGGAATTGGCCAATAAACCAAGTTTGTTTAAAAGTAATTCCAGCATTAGCTGCAGGATGTACTATGGTTTTAAAACCATCTGAACTTGCGCCTTTATCCGCAACTATTATTGCAGAACTAATTGATGAAGCAAAGTTTCCAAAAGGTGTATTTAACTTAGTTAATGGAGACGGTGAAATTACAGGAAATGCTTTAACAAGTCATCCTGATGTAAATATGATTTCATTTACGGGATCAACAAGAGCAGGTGCGTTAATTTCTCAAAATGCAGCTAAAGATTTTAAACGTGTAAGTTTAGAATTGGGCGGCAAAGGAGCAAACATAATCTTTAAAGATGCAGATCCTGAAGCAATTGAAAGAGGCGCGTTAAGATGTTTTAGAAATTCTGGACAATCTTGCAATGCTCCAACAAGAATGTTAGTTGAAAAATCAATGTATGATGAGGCAATTGAACGACTTAAAAAATATGCAAACGAATTTCAGGTGGGTGATCCAAATAAAGAAGGAGATCATATTGGTCCTGTAATTTCAGAAACACAATTTAATAAAATCCAAGGTTTAATTCAAAAAGGGATAGACGAAGGTGCAAAATTAGTTGCAGGAGGAACTGGTAAACCTGAAGGATTAAATGACGGGTATTATGTAAAACCAACTGTATTTGCTGAAGTAAATAATAATATGGATATTGCAAGAACTGAAATTTTTGGTCCAGTTTTATCAGTAATTCCTTTTGAAACAGAGGAAGAGGCAATTCAAATTGCAAATGATACTGATTATGGACTAACTAATTATATTCAAACTCAAGATAAAGAAAAAGTTCAAAGAGTTGCAAGAAAACTTAGATCTGGAATGGTTGATGTAAATGGCGCTGGTATTGCTGTAGATGCTCCATTTGGAGGATACAAACATTCTGGTATTGGTAGGGAAGCAGGAAAAGAGGGGCTAATTGAATTTTTAGAAGTTAAATCTGTAGGCGGTTGGAATTAATTAATCGATTTATTTTTTACGCCCTCTAAAAACTTTAGGCATTTTTTAATTTCATTTAATTCAATAAACTCATCTATCTTGTGTGCTTGTTCAATTGAGCCTGGACCGCATACAACAGTACTAATACCAACTTCTTGAAATAATCCAGCTTCAGTCCCAAACGAAACTACTTCTCTAGAATTATCTCCAGTAATACTTGATACAAATTCACAGGCTTCAGATTTATCTAATCTGTTAAAACCTACCACTTCTCCAATTACTTCTTTCTTTATGAAGGAGTCCGGAAATACTGTTTTCATATCTGGTAGTAATTTTTCATTTACAAATTTATCTATTTCATTTGTAACAAAGTCTGCATCAGCTTTAATAACTGGCCTTGTTTCCCAATCCACACTACACTTATCCGCAATAACATTATGAGCTATACCACCTCTTATTCCACCTATAGATAAAGTTGAATGTGGGGGATCAAAGATACAATCTTTAGGACCTCTTTTTTTTTAATTCCTCTCTTATTTCTAAAAGTTTATTCACATATCTTGATGCATATTCTACGGCACTTACTCCTAAATGAGGTTTAGAACTATGTCCGGCAAGTCCCCCAAAATGAATTGTGTACTCATTCATACCTTTATGGGCATCTATAATTTTCATTTTAGTTGGTTCACCAATTATACAAATTCCATTTTTAATATTTCTTTTTTTTAATTCTTCAATTAGTAATGGAGCTCCAATACATGCTGTCTCTTCATCGAATGTATAACAAAAATGCAAGTCTCTATCTAAATTGCTTTCTTTAAAGATATGGGCATAAGCAAGGGTACAGGCTATAAAACCTTTCATATCACAAGAACCTCTTCCATACAATTTATTGTTTTTAATTGTTGCTACAAATGGGTCACTACTCCAACCTTTAGAAACAGGCACTACATCAGTATGACCTGACAAAATAATTGGTTTTTTTTCCGTTTTGATTTTTAGATTTTAAAGTTCCAAAAAGATTTACTCTTTTTTTATCCTCATCATAAACTTTGAAAGTATCAATTCCAATTTCGTTTAAAATATTTTCACAATAATCAATTAAACTACTGTTATCCTGTCCAGAAATTGTTTTAAATCCAATTAAGTCAGTTAAAATCTTGATTGATTTTTCATATAAAGTGTTATCTATACTCATAAACTTAAAACACTATATTATATTATGATTAAAGAGCAAATTACCTATGACATTTTTGACAAAGTAGATATTAGAGTCGGTACTGTAATTTCTGTTAAAAAAAATGAAAAGGCAAGAAAACCATCACTAGTAATTCGGGTTGATTTTGGGAGTAAAATTGGGATTAAACAATCATCAGCACAAATTACTCATTATTATAATGAGGATAATTTAAAGGGAAAACAAGTTATTGCTGTTTGTAATTTTCCTGAAAAAAATATAGCCGGAATAGTTTCTCAAGTATTAGTTTTAGGGGCAATCGATGCTGACGGTAAAGTCACATTAGTTCATCCTTCTAAGAATGTAGAAAATGGTTTACCAATTGCTTAACAATGCATCCTGAAATTCTTTCTATAGCTTTATTTGGGATTGTTGCAGCATTTACACCAGGGCCAAATAACTTTGTTGCATTTTATTCTGGTTTCAATTTTGGTATTATTAAAACACTTCCACACATAATTGGTGTAACCTTAGGATTTCCATTTTTATTATTATGCTTAGCTTTAGGTTTGATAAATATTTTTAAACTTTACCCTTTAATTCAAGAAATTTTAAAATATTTAGGAACATTATTTTTAATTTATTTAGCATACAAAATCTCATTTTCAGACTCTTCTAGCAGTGAAAATAAAAACAAAAATCCAATTAAATTTTATGAAACATTTATTTTTCAGTTTTTAAATCCAAAAGGTGTTATTGCATCTATAATTCTTGTATCCACTTATATTAATCCAGGAGAAACTTTTGTAAGTTATACGACTCAAATTATCATTATGGCCTTAGTAGTTTCAGTTGCGAGTATAACTCTGTGGACATTTTTAGGTAAATTTTTCAGGAAATTTGCGACAAATCAGAAATTTATTAATTACTTTAATTATGCTATGTCACTGCTGCTTTTAACAAGCATAGTAACTTTTTATTTATAAAATATGACACCAGGAAACAAAAATTCATATAACTCTCTTAAAACTATTACTATAAACAACAAGAATTATAAATATTTCTCATTAAGTGAAGCAGAAAAAAATGGACTAGATAGGATCAGTAAACTTCCAAAATCTCTAAAAGTTATATTAGAAAATTTATTAAGATACGAAGATGATTTAAGTGTTACAAAATCTCAAATAGAAGCAATTAAAAACTGGTTAGATAAAAAAAAATCAAACACTGAAATTGCCTACAGACCAGCTAGAGTTTTGCTTCAAGATTACACAGGAATACCTGCAGTTGCAGATTTAGCTGCAATGAGGGAGGCAGTAAAAGAAAAAAATAAAGATCCAAATACAATTAATCCCTTGTCAGCAGTTGATCTTGTTATTGATCACTCAGTCCAGGTTGATGAGTCTGCAGAAGCAGACTCTTTTAAAAATAATGTGGATATAGAGTTTAATAGAAATGGAGAAAGATATTCATTTCTAAAGTGGGGACAACAAGCATTTGATAATTTTAGAATAGTTCCTCCGGGAACAGGTATATGTCATCAAGTTAATTTAGAATATTTATCAAAAGTAGTTTGGTCAGAGGAATTTAAAGGTGAAAAATATATTTTTCCTGACACATTAGTTGGTACAGATAGTCATACAACAATGGTAAATGGATTATCAGTATTAGGATGGGGTGTAGGTGGAATTGAAGCTGAAGCAGGAATGCTAGGTCAGCCAATCTCAATGCTTATTCCAGAAGTTATAGGTTTTGAAGTAAAAAATAAAATGCCAGAAGGAACAACCGCAACAGACTTAGTTTTAACAGTAGTTAAAATGTTAAGAGATAAAGGGGTTGTAGGGAAATTTGTAGAATTTTATGGAGAAGGATTAAAAAATTTAACACTTGCTGATAGAGCTACAATTGCAAATATGGCTCCAGAGTATGGTGCAACATGTGGTTTTTTTCCAATTGACGAAGAGACATTAAAATATTTAAAGTTTTCAGGCAGAGATCAACAAACTGTAAGTATTGTAGAGAGTTATGCAAAAGAACAAGGTCTTTGGGCAAGTAATGAAATAGAATTTACTGATATTATTTCTTTAGATATGTCTACTATTGTACCAACAATTTCAGGCCCTAAAAGACCACAAGATAAAGTTCTCTTAACAGATGCTCCAAGTGCATTTAATAAAATATTACAAGATACAATAAATAAAAATAAAAAATCTGTTTCAAAAGTTTTGAATACAGAATATGAAATAAGTCATGGTTCTATCTTGATTGCAGCAATTACGTCATGCACAAATACTTCAAACCCAAATGTTTTAATAGGAGCAGGATTACTTGCAAAGAAAGCTGTTGAATTAGGTTTAGAGGCAAAACCTTGGGTAAAAACTTCTTTAGCACCAGGCTCGCAAGTTGTAACTGATTATTTAGAAAAGGCAGGGTTAAATGTTTATTTAGATAAGTTAGGTTTTAATTTAGTGGGTTATGGTTGCACTACATGTATAGGTAATTCTGGACCATTATCAGAAAACATTGTTGAGGCTATTGAAAAAGAAAATATATATGCTGTTTCGGTGTTATCAGGCAACAGAAACTTTGAGGGAAGAATTTCTCCACATATTAAAGCTAACTATTTAGCTTCACCTCCTCTTGTTGTTGCTTATGCAATTGCTGGACATATGGGTTTTGATTTTTATAAAGATGCCTTAGGCAAAGATCATAGAGGTAAAAACATTTTTTTAAAAGATATTTGGCCAACTAATCAAGAAATAGAGGATACCTTAAAACAATCGCTTAACGCAGAAATGTTTATTAAAAGATATTCAAATGTTTCTGAGGGTCCTATTCAATGGCAGAAAATTCAAACTGAAAGTAGTAGTATTTATAATTGGGATGAGGCATCAACTTATGTAAAAAAACCACCCTTCTTTGAATCTTTGCCAGATGAGCCAGAAGGATTTAAAAAAATAAAAGATGCAAGACCATTGTTAATATTAGGTGATATGGTTACTACTGACCATATATCACCAGCTGGAAGTATTCAAAAAGATAGTCCAACAGGAGAATATTTTATGAAACATCAGATTTTACCAAAAGATTATAATTCATATGGTTCAAGACGAGGAAATCATGAAGTTATGATGAGAGGTACATTTGCAAATATTAGAATAAGAAATGAAATGGCTCCGGGCACTGAAGGAGGATATACAAAATTATATCCTGAAGAAAAAGTTCTCCCGATTTATGATGCTGTTGTAGAGTATAAAAAAAGAGGAACCGATTTAGTTGTTATAGGAGGAAGAGAATATGGAACAGGCTCCTCAAGAGATTGGGCAGCAAAGGGTACAAAATTACTTGGAGTTAAAGCTGTTATAGCAGAAAGTTTTGAGCGAATTCATAGATCCAATTTAATAGGGATGGGAATATTACCTTTGCAATTTGTTAATGATGTAAATAGAAAAAATTTAAAGCTAATAGGATCTGAATTAATTAGTATAATTGATATAGAAAAAGGCATTAATCCTTTAGAAGAAGTTATGGTAGAAATTAAATACACTTCAGGAGAAATAAAAAAAGTTAAAACTTTGTGCAGAATTGATACAAAAAATGAATTAGAGTATTATAAAAATGGAGGAATACTCCAGTATGTATTAAGGAATATGATTTAAATATGGAAGACTTATCAACTATCAATACAATTAATAGGCAAGAAAAAATAAAGAATTTTTTTTATAAATAATAAATATAAAATAATTTATGGAGTAATTATTATTATTTTAATTTTGATTGGTGTTTATAGTTATGACAATCATATTACAAATAAACAAAAAGAAATATCAAACAATTTTAACTCAATAATTATAGATTATAATGAAGACAATAAAGAATCTACAGCTAATAAATTAATTGAAATAGTAAACAAAAAAAATCCAACTTATTCTCCACTGTCACTTTATTTTATAATTGATAACAACCTAGTAACTGAACAAAAAATGGTTAATTCTTTATTTGATATTTTAATTGAAAAGACATCACTAGATGAAGAAATAAAAAATTTAGTACTATACAAAAAAGCATTATTTAACGCAGATAAAATTCAAGAAGTAGATCTTTTAAATATGTTAAATCCATTAATTAATTCAAAAAGTGTTTGGAAGTCACATGCTCTTTATTTAATGGCTGAGTATTTTTATTCAGGAGGTCAAAAAGAAAAAGCCAAGGAGTTTTTTAATCAGATTATTAGTTTAGAGGATCCAAACCCAGACATTAGACTTCAAGCTGAGAAAAGATTGAATAGAGATCTGAGTGAATAAGTTAGTTTTTTTATTAATTGCTTTATTTTTTCTTAATAACTGTTCTTTCAATGAAAATACTAGTATTTGGAATGATAAAAATAAAATAAAGGAAACAGATAATACTAAAAAAATATTTGCAGAAGAGCAAAAAATTGTTTCAGAATTTAATCAAGGAATTAAGTTAGATCTCTCAACAATTAAAGATACTAAAAAAAATTTTAATAATTTAAATAATTCTGGATCTCAAATATACCTTGGGGAGTTAGATAGAATTGGAAATTATAAATTTTCAAAATGGGAAGATGAAAAATTTTTTAATTTTAAACCTGCATTTTTGTCTGATGGTATTATTTTTTTTGATAAAAAAGGTACAATTATTAGATTTGATGTAAATCAAAAAGTTATCTGGAAAAAAAACCATTACTCAAAATCTGAAAAAAAGTTACAACCTAAATTGAATTTTCTGCTAGATGAAGAAAACTTATTGATAACAGATAATATTGCCAAATACTATTCCATAAATATTAATACAGGAAAATTAAATTGGTCAAAAATCAATAATTATTCTTTCAATTCAGAAATAAAAAAATTTAAAGATAAGGCTTTTGCAGTTGATTATAAAAATACACTTAAATGTTTTAATATTAAAGATGGCTCGGAATGTTGGAATTTACAAACTGAAGACTCTTTTACGATTTCAAATGCTAAATACTCTTTAATAATAATTGAAAATAATGTCATTTTTAGTAATTCAATTGGAGATATTACTGCTGTTGATATTGAGTCAGGATTAATTTCTTGGCAACTACCAACACAAAGTAGCAGTATAATTGACGAAACATATAGATTTAAAATTTCAAAATTAGTCTCCGATGGAAGTACAATTTTTTTTTCAAACAATAAAAATCAATTTCATGCGGTTGATGTAAAAACAGGAACGGTCAATTGGATCAATGAAATTAATTCAAATATCACACCAGTTATATTAGGAAATTTAATTTTAACTATTTCTAATAATGGTTTTTTATTTGTAGTTGAAAAAAATACGGGAAATATTATTCGTATAACAGATTTGTATGTAAATTATAAAGAAAAAAAAAGAAAAAATATAAACCCACGTGGATTTGTAATAGGAAATAAAAAATTATATTTAACAAATTCTGACGGCAAGATGATAGTTGTTGATCTTAATCTTGGTCAAGTGTTACAAATAGAAAAAGTTTCTGGTAGTTCGGTCTCAGAACCATATATATTTAACAATCATTTATTTATAGTAAGAAATGGATCAGTAATTCAATATAAGTAAATATGATCTTAAAATTTTTAGAAAAGATCGGAAGAAAAAAAGTAGTATTGGATAGAGGACCTTCCCATCCAAAATATGATGAAGCTAAACCATGGATGAACCGTTACTATGTTCTTATGAGACATCGTCCAAGGTGGTTTCCGTTCAATATTTTAATTCATGAAATGCTAGCAGATGATCATGGAGAAGGTGTTCATAATCATACATTTCCATATATAACTATCATTTTAAGAGGCGGTTACTGGGAAACATTAAGCACTGGCAAGTTTTGGCGTTCACCAGGGTATATTGGCTTCAGATCAGCAAATAATTTACATAGAGTAGATTTGGAACCAGGAACCAAACCATTAACTTTGTTTATCTCAGGTCCATTTGGGCTAAGGAAAGGACCAAGATCAGAGTATGGTATTGATTTTAAAACTAGAAAAAATTGATGCCAAAAAAATTTGAAAAAGAATTTATATCTTATTGTGAAAATTTAGATCTAGAAGTTAATCCTAATCAAATTACCGTAATTAAAAAATTAGAAGATTATCATCATAAAAATTACAAATCATTTTTTTCAAAATTATTTTCTAAACAAAAATCTAAAAAAGGATTTTATTTATATGGTGGTGTTGGGGTTGGTAAAACGATGATTTTAAACTTCTTTTATGATTATCTTGACGAAAAAAAATTAAAACAGCATTTTAATGAGTTTATGTTAGGTTTTCATGATTTTGTTCACAAAAAAAAAGAAAGAAATGAAGAAAATGTAATCAATCAATTTGTTAAAAATTTAAAATCAAAAGCTACTTTAATTTATTTTGATGAATTTCAAGTAACCAACATAGTTGATGCTATGATTTTAGGAAAATTATTCGAACAGATATATAAGGAAGGTATTAAAATTATTCTTACCTCTAATACAAAAATTTCAGAATTATATAAGGATGGTCTACAAAGAGATCAGTTTAAGCCATTTATTAAAATAATGCAGGATCAATCTATCGAATATGAACTTAAAATAGATGATGACTATAGAAAATCAAGCAATAATGAAATTCAAAGATATTATTATCCTCTCAATCAAGAAACCAATTTTAAGATTAACAAATTTTTTAGAACGATAACAAAGGATAAAAAACAATCTTCAATGACAATTAATGTAAAGGGAAGAGAATTTAAAATAGAAAACTTTTATGAAGGAATTGCAAGATATAACTTTAATCAACTTTGTGATCAAAATTTAGGAGCAGAAGATTATTTAGAAATAATTAAAAAATGTAAATTTATCGTAATAGATCGAATACCCCAATTTAATGATGTGAATTCAAATCAACAACAACGTTTTATCACTTTGTTAGATGTAATTTATGATAAAAATATTTCATTAGCAGTGACAGCTGATCAAAATTTAGATCAATTTACTTCTTCAAGGTTGTTAGAAAAACCATTTAAGCGTACTATCAGTCGTTTGTACGAGCTTACATCGAAGGAGTATAGTTAATGAAACAAAAATTCTATAATCTTCAAATTAATACTAACGGTCAAAAGTTATACGAGTTTACAAACGATACAATTCAGTGGATTAATCAAAATAACTTCAAAAATGGTATTCTTAATTTAAGCATTCAACACACAAGCGCTTCATTAATTGTTCAAGAAAATGCAGATCCAGATGTTAAAACAGATTTAATAAATTATTTTGATAAATTAGCTCCTATGGATAATAAACTATATGTTCATACAACAGAGGGAAAAGATGATATGCCTGCACATATAAAATCTGCATTAACAAATAATCAAATTTCTCTAAGTGTAAAAGATAGTGAATTATTACTTGGAACTTGGCAAGGTATATATTTATTTGAGCATAGAATAGAAGATCAAAAAAGAGATATAATTCATCATTTTATTGGTGAATAACATTAAATTTATTTTTTCTTTAAAGATTGAAATGCTTCAAGAGCTGCAGCTCTAGCTTTTTCATGAACCACAATAGGCTTCGGGTAATTTTTACCAATAATTGTTTTTATAGCTTCTTGATACTTAAATTCCATTTCCCATGGCTTATGAATAAATTTATTTGGAACATTTTTGAGTTCAGGAACCCATTTTTTTACATAATTTCCATCTTTGTCAAATTTTTCACCCTGAAGTATTGGATTGAATATTCTAAAGTAGGGTGCTGCATCTGCACCACAACCAGCCACCCACTGCCATTGAGCAACATTATTTGCTTTATTAAAATCTAGTAGACAATTTCTAAAATGTTTTTCTCCTTCAATCCAATTAATTCTTAAATGCTTGACTAGAAAAGAACCAACTACCATCCTTATTCTATTATGCATCCATCCAGTTTCATATAATTCTCTCATACCTGCATCGACAATAGGATAACCAGTCATTCCTTTTTTCCAGGCTTTTAAGAATTTCTCATTTTTTACCCAAGGGAATTTATCAAATTCTTTTCTAAAGTTTCCTTTTAAGAATTCTGGAAAATAATTAATTAAACTATGTGAAAACTCTCTCCAACCAAGTTCATTTATATATTTTCTATAACCAATTCCTTTTGATTTTATTTCAGAACATTTTTTCCAAATACTTCCAACATGAATTTGGCCATGTTTGATATACGGAGATAATTTTGAAGTACCTTCGATGGAAGGTATATCTCTAGCAGATCCATAATCCTTAATTTTATTTTCAATTAAGTTTTTGAGTATTTTTTTTGAGTCATTTTCTGAAACTTTCCAATATTTTTCAAATTTTTCATACCAATTTTTTTTTTGGTAAAATATCCTTTGGCTCAATACATTTATTAAAATATGAAATCTTTTTTATTTTTTTTTTAATAATATAATTTTTACTTGGTGGCTGATTTAGATATACTTGTTCAGCATTTCTCCAAAAAGGTGTAAACACCTTAAAGGGAGTTCCATCATTTTTTTTTACTTCTTGAAATTCATTTAAAATATTTCCTTTGAAATATTTATAATTAATTTCATTTTTAATAAATAAGTCACGAATCTTTTTTCCTTTAGTAATAACATCTGGTTCATAAATTTTATTCCAGTAAATTGATATGTTATCTTTTTTATTTAATTTAGAAAAAATCTCTAACTCATTACCTTTTACTATTTCAAGATTAATTTTATAATCTGATAAATCTTTTTTTAAAGTTTCTAGAGATTTGAATACCCACCATTTTTGAGCTTCTCTTTTATTATCAAAATCATTATTATTATAAATATATAATGCAATTACACTGTCATGACTTTGCGTAGCAAATGATAGTGCAGGATTATTTTCAATTCTAAAATCTTCTCTTATCCAAAAAATCCCAGTACTATTCATTGGTTTAATTTTGGTTAATTAACTTTTGATACATTTCTTGGTCAGTATCTCCTTCACAACCAAAAACTAAAACATTAGATTTTTCATTGAGATCTATTTTTTTTTCTAATATTTTGATCTTCACAACAAGAAATTAAACTAATTACACCAGGTGCCGAATTTTCTCCTGCAATTATTTTATCATTACTAAAGCTTGAATTTCCAAGTAATTTCATAGTTTTTGCGATATCATCATCTGGTAAACTTACACAATATTTAACTGAATTTTTGAGTATTTCCCATGGGACTAATGATACCTCGCCACAAGACATACCCCCCATTAAACTCTCTCTTTTAATATCTATTTTTTCTATTTTACCTGTTTTAATACTTTCCATCACACAAGCAGCACTATCAGGTTCAACAACTATAATTGTTGGAACATAGTCTAAATATTTTGCAATACCCGCAACCATAGCAGCAGCCATGCCACCAACACCAGCCTGTAAAATGATGTGAGTTATTTTCTCTTTCTGGATTTGATCAGTTATCTCTTTCATCATTACCGTATAACCTGCCATTGTATACTTGGGGACGAGCATATAATTTTTCCAAGCAACATCCTGAACTATTTGCCAATTATTTTCAGTAGACTGCTTTATACATTCCATCAAAGATTTTTCGTAATTACCTTTTACCTTTACTACATCTGCTCCAAGTTCAGACATAGCTTTACCTCTTGCATCACTTACAAATTCACTAATAAATATTTTACATTTTAATCCCAATCTTCTAGCTCCCCAGGCAACTGATCTTCCGTGATTACCTGCGGTAGCTGTTGCTACAACTATATCTTTGTTTCCTTTAGTGATTTTTTCTACCGCATAAGCTCCTCCTAGAGCTTTAAAAGATTTTAAAGCAAATCTTTTGTGCTCATCTTTATAAAAAATTTTATTTAAATTTAGTTCATCAGAAAGTTTATTTAAAGATAGAAGGGGAGTAGGGGAATAACCTTTCCACTTAGAAATACTATCATAAGCATCGTCTATTTCTGATGAAGTTAATGATTTAAGAATTTCATTTTTGTTAAATGAATAATTTTTATTTTCAATTAATTCTGTATATTTCCATTGATGCCCATTGGATAATATTGTCATAGATTAGCAATCTAAAGTATTATCTTTTTCCCATTGTGACACTGGTTTTCTTTTATTAAAATTATTTCTCGTTTTAAAATTTTTAATTTCTGAATTTTTTAACTTAATATAGCTTTTAATGACATCTGCACCAAAAGCTTTTGAAAGCGCTTTACTATTTTGAAGCATACTAATAGCTTGATTTATATCATTCGGTAATTTTTTTAATTTAGGATATTTTTTATAATCTTCATACATATTACAATGTAGGGGTTTTCCTGGATTTAATTTTTTATTAATCCCCTCTAGTCCTGCAGCAATAATACCTGCTTGAAGCAAGTAAGGATTGGCTGAACCATCCATTAATCTTAACTCAAATCTACCTTTGTCAGGAATTCTAATCATGTGAGTTCTGTTATTTCCTGTGTACGAAATACTGCTTGGAGACCATGTTGCTCCAGATTTTGTTGGTGGTGCATTTATTCTTCTATAACTATTGATAGTTGGATTAAAAAAAGCAGAAAGTGCCTGAGTGTTATTCATGATTCCACCCAAAAAATTATAAGCTAGCTTACTTAATCCTAATTGATCTTTATTATCTAAAAATTTATTTATTTTTCCATTCCATACTGAAACATGAGCATGACAACCATTACCAGTCAAATTACTAAACGGTTTTGGCATAAAAGTTGCTCTTAAACCGTGTTTTTCGGCTAAACTTTTTACCATAAATTTAAAGAAGACATGTCTATCCGCAGTAATTAGAGAGTCTGAATAATCCCAGTTCATCTCGAATTGACCATTAGCATCTTCGTGGTCATTTTGGTAAGGTTTCCAACCCATTTCTAACATGCAATCACAAATTTCTTTTATTAAATCATACCTTCTCATTAGAGCAGATTGGTCATAACAAGGTTTAGATTGAATATCTCTTTTATCTGCCAAAGAATGTCCGTCTTCAGAAATCAGAAAATATTCACACTCAACACCTGATTTCATTTGAAGTTTCTTTTGTGACATTTTCTTTATCTGCTCTTTAAGCATTATTCTTGGAGAAGCTTTAACAGGTTTACCATCCATGTATAAATCAGAAGCCAACCAACCGATTTCTTTATTCCATGGTAGTTGAATTAGGCTATCAGGATCAGGAACGCCAAACATATCACTATCAGCAGGTGTCATATCTAGCCATGTAGCGAAACCTGCGAAACCTGCACCATCTTTCTGCATATCTCCAATTGCTTGAGCTGGAACTAATTTAGATCTTAAAACACCAAAAAGATCCACGAAACTTATTAAAAAATATTTAATTTTTTTAGCTTTTGCTATCTTAGATAAATTTTTTGGCATATTTAATCTTATGAATAATAAAGATTTGTATCAATCACTTTTTTTCTTTTATTCCTGGTATCCAATTGCTTCCTGCCAGAGGAACTCTAGCCATTGCAGCAGCTTCAACAGTTAGTGCACATAAATCTTCAGGCTCCAAATTATGTAAACTATTTTTTCCACAAGCTCTTGCAAGTGTTTGTGCCTCTAGTGTCATCACTTTTAGATAATTAGTTAATTTTTTACCAGCTTTAACTGGATCTAACCTTTTCATTAAAGTTGGATTTTGAGTTGATATTCCAGCTGGATCATTTCCCTCATGCCAATCATCATAAGCACCCGCTGTAGAACCTAGCTTATTGTATTCTTTTTCCCACTTAGGATCATTATCACCTATAGCTATCATTGCAGCACTACCTATTGAAACGGCATCTGCTCCGAGAGCTAAAGCTTTTGCAACATCTGCACCATTTCTAATTCCACCTGATATCACCAATTGCACTTCTCTATGTGCATTTAAATCTTGCAATGCATCTACTGCGGGTCTAATACAAGCTAAAGTAGGTTGACCAACATTTTCTATAAAAACCTCTTGAGTAGCAGCCGTTCCTCCTTGCATTCCATCTAGCACTACTGCATCAGCACCTGCTTTTACAGCTAAAGCAGTATCGTAATATGGTCTTGCACCCGCAATTTTTATGAAGATAGGAACTTTCCATTTTGTAATTTCGCGTAATTCTAAAATTTTTATTTTTAAATCGTCCGGCCCAGTCCAGTCAGGATGTCTACATGCAGATCTTTGATCAACTCCTTTAGGCAAAGTTCTCATTTTTGCAACTCTGTCATTTATTTTTTGACCTAATAACATTCCACCACCACCAGGTTTTGCGCCTTGACCTACAACAACTTCAATTGCATCTGCTTTTCTTAAATCGTCTGGATTCATTCCATATCTAGATGGTAATAATTGGTAAACTAAATATTTAGATTGGCCTCTTTCTTCAGGAGTCATTCCTCCGTCACCAGTAGTAGTAGAGGTACCAGCAGCACTTGCACCTCTTCCTAAAGCTTCTTTTGCTGGTCCTGACAATGCACCAAAGCTCATTCCTGCAATTGTAATTGGTATATCTAATTCAAGGGGTTTTTTAGCAAATTTAGTTCCAAGAGTTACATTTGTAGTACATTTTTCTCTATAACCCTCCAATGGATATCTAGACATTGAGGCTCCTAAAAATAATAAATCATCAAAGTGGGGAAGTTTTCTTTTTGATCCTCCACCTCTAATATCATAAATACCTGTTGCTGCAGCTCTTCTTATTTCAGAATTTGTATATTCATCGAAAGTCCATGATTGACGAGGATGAGTTTTGTTATTTTTTTTCATATTTAATAGTTAGAAATATTATCTATTTTAAAATTATATAGTTTTTTTGCTGATCCATATCTTTTAAAGTTTTCAGCTTTTTGATTTTTAATATTAGCTTGCTGTAAAAGTAAACTAAGTTTTTTTATATGCTTTTTATCCATTTTTTTTTCAATACAATCTGCACCAAGCGATTTAACTTTACCCTTTATATATATGTTTGTTTCATACAAACTATCACCTAATGCCTCACCAGCATCACCACATACCACTAAGTTCCCTGCTTGAGACATGAAACCTGACATATGGCCAACTGAACCTTTAACAACTATATCTGCACCTTTCATGGATATCCCACATCTTGAACTAGCATCACCATCAATAATTAAAAGCCCACCATGAGCAGTTGCACCCGCTGATTGTGACGCATTGCCTTTCACATGAACTTTTCCAGACATCATATTTTCAGCTACACCAGTTCCCACATTGCCTTCAATTGTAATATTTGCATTTTGATTCATTCCAGCACAATAATATCCAACATGACCTTTAATATTTATATTTAATTCTTCATTTAACCCAGCACATACAGCATGATTACCTTCAGGATTTATTATAGTAAAATTTCTATCGTTTATTTTTCGATCTAAACTTTGCAATTGTTCGTTTACTTGTCTTAACTTTAATTTTTTTAAATCTAATTTCATTAATTTCCCCAAGAATACACAATACCAGGTTCTGGCTCAAAAATTTTTGCATTGTTAACATCAGGAAGATGAGCCATCGCCTGAAATTCAGAAGCAATAGCAACATAATTTTTTGTTTCAGCTATAACTGCAGGTTTACATGCAATTTCATCTCTTACTACTGCAAATCCTTTTCTCGTTCCTGCTATAAATGTATAAAAACCATCTAGGTCTTTTAGACCTGAAACAAGAGTATCCTTTAAAGAATTATTATTTGAGAGGCTATTAGAAACATAACCTGCAGCAACTTCAGTATCATTTTCAGAAGTAAAAGCATTTCCTTTTTTCCTAAGTTCTCTTCTCAAGTTATTATGATTAGATAAAGAACCATTATGAACTAAACATTCATCTTCTCCAGTTGAATAAGGGTGAGAACCATCAGTTGTTATTGCGCTTTCCGTTGCCATTCTAGTGTGCCCAATACCATGTGTACCACTAAAACTTTCTAAATTAAATTTTTTAACCACATCTTTTGGGTTTCCAACTTGTTTAAAAATTTCAATAGAATGTCCATATCCAACAATAGAAACTTCAGGGAATTCAATATTAATAAACTTAATAAATTTTTTTGGTATTTCTGTAGTCTTTACAATTACATGATCTGAGTATTGATTTAGTTTTAAATTGTTAATTTTTTTTAAAATATCTTTTTTAAATTTACTAAAATCTAAATTATTTATGCACAAAGAGTATTTATATTCTTTTTTGTCTGAATTTTTATATATAGCAAATCCTGCACTATCTGGTCCTCTAGACTCCATGTTGTTAAGCATACCTGATAACATTTTACCTAAATTTTTCTCAAATTTTTTTGTTTTCAAATATATTCCAACAATTCCACACATAGATTTAAGAATTTTAATTAATTAACGATAAAAAGAATTCTTTATAATAGATAAGGTTTACAACTACAATGATGATAATAGCCGCTATCACTCCGTACTTAGCTTTTGGAAAAGCTACACCTCTCATTTTAGTTGGTCTCAGTTCTTCGTTATCTTTATCAGTCATATTTTTTGTAAAAAAAAAGGGCGCCACACCTAAGTAGCGCCCAAATTTTTATTTTATGTTACCAGTCGGTAACGTTGCTTTTATGATCATTGGCGCTATGTCTTTTTCTAGCCAATCTATCAAGTTCTTCACTTTCAGATCTAGCTGTTAAAACATGCCAACCAACCCATAAAATAATACCTATAATAACTAGTATTCCTTCTACGGATCCAGCCCCCGGGTAAATTGCTCCGGCAACTTCCTCAGCACTTAGATGATCTATCCAGTTTGATACTGTAGCCATATTTTTCTCCTTTACCTGGTTGCAGATGAAACTGCTTTTTCATCTTCCTTAGCAGACTCCATCATTTCGTAGTCTAATCCAGCTATTTCTACTTCACGTGGGATTCTTAATTTACCCATTCCGTTAAGCACTTTAGCTATGATATAGCCTGGTATTAGTCCAAGAACTACGAACATAATTATTGCTCCTAGAAATTGTCCTAATGGGTTAATAGTAGCATAAGTAGTTCCGTCCCACATAGCTCCAACACTGTAACCAGATGACGGATAACCATTTAAAACAAAACCACAAATTACTAGACCAACAAATCCAGCATATCCATGTACTGCTACTGCACCAACTGCATCATCAATTTTGAACTTACGTTCAACCCAGTAATGTAGTTTATATGCAATTACAACACCAATCATACCAATTATCATTGCTTGAATTGGGTGATATAAATCATTTCCAGCTGAAGCACAGATAACACCTGCTAGTCCACTTGAGTATGTCCAGAAAGGATCACCTTTAGCAATCCAATAACCAGCTAATAATCCTCCTGATAACGACATCAAGAAGTTAAAAGTAATACCACTAAGTGTAGTAGGGGTTACATATATGTTTGTAGCTGTCCAATAAGTTACACCTTCCATCCCGTATTCAGGTCCAAGATCAAAGATTGGTATGTTACACGCTGCATAAAATCCCCAGAAACCAGTATAAATTAAAAATAATCCAACTGTAACTAGCCAAGGATTTCTTGGTCCAATGTTTCTTGGTTCACCACTTGATGAAAACTTACCAATTCTTGGTCCTAAAACCATAAGAACACCTAAAGCAAATCCACCCGCAATTGCGTGAATTACTCCTGATGCATAAGCATCATGATATCCTAAAATTTTAAGCATCCATCCATCAAAGTGCCATCCCCAAGCAGCATCAATTGTCCAAAATACAGAACCAATTGCTATGGCTAATATACCAAATGCAAAAGTTGTAATTCTTTCAATGATGGCTCCTGAAACAATAGACGCAGCAGTCCATGAGAATAATAGAAAAGCAGCCCAGAAAACACCAGAAATGTGATCTCCTAGATTGACAGCCATTAACTCACTTGTTGCTGTGTACCATGTAGCACTAAAAGCAGATTCATCTGTGATTAGCGCGGTACTTTCATTCATTATTGAAGGTGCAATTCCCGGTCCTGTTGGGAATGCCCAGTAAATCCACCAACCAAAGAAAAACCAAGTTACTGTTACCAAAGGTATCAGCATCGTATTTTTCATTAGAGTATGTTGATGGTGTTTGTATCGAGAAGCTCCAACTTCATACATACAGAAACCGACGTGAATTAAAAACATCAGTACTACTGTTACCCAGTAGTAAAATTCTGTAAATATGGTTGTAAGAGCACCTAACTGATCAGTCATATTCTCTCTCCATATTAGTTTTTTGAAACCCTATTAAATTTTATGATTCGATACAAACATAAAATGCTTAAAAACCTAGTACGAACACTAGGTTTTTAAAAAATATCAACTGATAATTGAAAACTTAAAATTTTAAATAAGCTTTTTTCAAATCAACAAGAGGGTGCTTTGGAGACATTTGGAACTTAACTAAAAGTTCTCTTGCAATCATGTCTCTATCTTGTTGATTGTTTGGAAGTTTAATTGATGCTGGAATAGTAACCCAACCATTTGCATTTCTACAAAATACTGCGGGTCTATCTTCTTCATATCCCATATGAACATCTTCTAACCAGTTTAAGTCATCCCATCCCATTGCTTCTATATATTTTTTTAGAAATGGCGTGAGTTTTTTGTAGTCAGGTAAAAGATTTACATCATATCGGTAACCAATTGATTGGCCGATCATTTTTTCTCTTGCTGTTTCTGCTTTTTTACCTAACTGACCTTTAATCTCTTTTGCTTTTGATTTAACTATCTTTTTACCCTTTTTTTTTGCCATAATTATTATCCTTATATTTTGTGATAGTTATCAACTCCAACTGTATAGTTAGTTCCAGCTAAAGGAACTTTTGCCAAAGCTGAAGCTTCAGATGTTAATGCAGCTAAATCTTCAGGCTCTAATGAATGTATATTTGTTTTACCACAAGCTCTAGCTAAAAGTTGAGCCTCTAAAGTCATTGAATGAAGATAATTGTAAACTCTTAATGCAGCATCATCTGGATTTAACCTTGCTCTCAATTTTGGATCTTGAGTAGCAACACCTACTGGACATCTTCCAGTATGGCAGTGATAACATTCACCAGCTTTTACTCCCATTTCTTTTTCAAAGTTTGCTTCTGGAATATCTTTATTACAATTTAATGCAATCATAGATCCAGTACCGATAGCTATTGCATCTGCTCCAAGAGCTAAAGCTTTAGCCATATCAGCACCATCTCTTACACCACCAGCATAAATTAATGTTACTTTTCCAGTTTTACCAACATCGTCGATTGCTCTTCTAGCTTCTCGAATTGCAGCAATACCAGGAATACCAGTGTTTGCAGCAGCTATATGTGGACCAGCTCCAGTAGATCCTTCCATTCCATCTAAATAAATAGAGTCAGGATCACATTTTGCTGCCATACGTACATCATCATAAACTTTAGATGCACCTAATTTTAATTGAATAGGGACTTTATTTTTAGTTAATTGTCTTAACTCTTCAACTTTTAGAGCTAAATCGTCTGGTCCTAGCCAATCAGGGTGTCTCGCTGGAGATCTTTGGTCAATACCAGATGGTAACGATCTCATTTCAGCAACTTGGTCAGTTACTTTTTGACCCATTAAGTGTCCACCCATTCCAACTTTTTGACCCTGTCCAATAAATACTTCAATACCATCTGCTAATTGTGCATGATGAGGATTGAAACCATATCTTGATTGAATACATTGATAATACCATTTTTCCGAATATCTTCTCTCATCTGGTATCATTCCACCTTCACCAGAACATGTAGCACTACCAGCCATAGTAGCTCCTCTTGCTAAAGCAGTTTTAGCTTCGTAAGATAATGCACCAAAACTCATACCAGTAATATATACAGGAATATCTAACTCTATTGGGTTTTCACATCTTGGACCAATTACAGTTTTTGTTTCACATTTTTCTCTGTAACCTTCAATTACAAATCTAGTTAGTGTTCCAGGTAAAAATACCAAATCATCAAAAGTAGGAATCTTTTTCATTAATGCCATTCCACGCATTCTGTATCTGCCTAATTGAGATTTAATATGAATATCGTCTATTACTTCAGGAGTAAAAATAGCGTTGTGTCCCAATAAACTTTTATTTCTTTTACCTTCTTCATGAGCATGGACGTCTGCTTTTCCTCCAACACCTTTTCCATTTTTTTTAACTTTTTTATTTTTTTTCTTAGGCATTAAATTGCTCCCTTCTTCTCTGTAGGTTCCAAATTGTCATAATTCCAAAGTTTTTTACCTGCTACAATTTTTTTCATTTTACTTACATCAAAATTTTCACCAATTTCTGCAACTTTTAATTTTCTTTTTAACCAATCTTGGTCGCTTGATGTTAATTCTGCATCTACAGCATCACTACCATAAGAACCTATTTCTCCACCTACGAAAATTGTCCCATCGTACATACTGTCGCCAAGGTTTATACCAACGTTTCCAAGGATAATAATTCTACCTCTTTGCATCATAAAGCCAGTAAAAGCTCCAGCATCACCACCAATTATGATTGTCCCACCTTTCATATCAATACCAGTTCTGGCACCAACACTACCTTTGCAAATTAAATCACCACCTCTAATTGCTGCACCGAAACAAGATCCAGCATTCTTTTCGATTACTACTTTGCCAGCCATTAAATTTTCTGCGCATGACCAACCAACTCTTCCATTGATTCTAACTATTGGACCATCGCAAGAACCCATACCAAAGTAACCTAAACTTCCCTCAAAAATTAAATTTAATTTATTTAAGATACCAACACCTAGACTATGTTTTCCTTGAGGGTTTTTTATTACAATTGTCCCATAACCTTGACTCATTAAATTATCGATTTCTTTGTTTGCCTCAGGTGCAGTCATATCTATGACATCTAGTTCAGTTCTTTTGTTGAAATCAACATCATAAGTCCCAAAATAGTAAAAGTTTTCAGCCTCATCCGGATTAAAAAATTTCTGTTGTGTTCTTCCTGTAAGTACTTCGGTATGCATACCCATCGACTGGGCTTTTGATTTTTTCGATACAGTTTTTAGATTTGCCATACTTTCACCTCCCCATCAAATGGATCATATGTTTCAATTTCTTGTGGTAATACTGATCTAATTGCAATTTCTTCAGATCCCATTGCAACTAAATCATCTGATTCATAAAGCACTAATGGTTTAGCAGCCATTGTATCTTTGGCCATACCTAACGAGTCTTTTGTTGCAACAAAATAAGTAAATACACCATCAAGACCTAATAAAGAATCTTTCATTCCTTCTTCTAGGGTTGCACCTTCTCTCATTTTTTGGGCTATATAAACTGCAATAAGCTCTGAATCACATTCAGACATGAACCTCATTCCCTTGTTTTCTAATACTCTTCTATTATTCCAGTAATTTGTAAGTTGCCCATTATGAACTACTGAAACATCACTAAAAGGATAACCCCAAAAAGGGTGAGCTGATTTAATATCGACACCAGATTCTGTGGCCATTCTTGCGTGACCTATAGCGTGCGTTCCTACAAGTTTATCTAAAGAGTATCTATCGCAAACTGCTTTAGCATTTCCAAGATCTTTAATAACCTCTAATGATTTACCCATTGAAAGGATTTCAACACCGGGAATAGCCTCAATTGTTTGTGAAAAATTAAGAAGATCTTTAGCATCGTACTCTAATTCATATCTTAAAGAATAGGGTAGAGTTCTTTCCTCTTTAATTATTTTAGCACCCATTTCAGCTAAAGTTTGATCAACAACTTTTTTTCTTTCGTCATAAACTGAAACATCTTCCATTATTGAAGAACTTCCTTCTCCTACATTTTCACCCACTTTGAATCGCATAATAAAATTTTTACCATCTGTATCACCATATAAAGCGTAACCAGTTGAGTCCTCTCCTCTATGTTTTAATGCCTGAAGCATACCCTGAAGTTCACTTCCTACATTTGAAGATTTTCCTCTATGAATTAAACCTGCTATTCCACACATATTTTAATACCCTTTCTATTTTTCTGTGACTTACGGTAGACAATCTAGATAAGTATCCAGATCCCATTGCGTAGTTGCACCAAGAAACCTTTCCCACTCATCGTTTTTGTACCAATGGAAGACTTTATACATTTCATCTGGCATTGCAGATTTGATTACTTCATCCTCTGCCAGTCTATCTAAAGCTTCACCTAAACTTAATGGTAGTTTTTTAACATCTTTACCAGCTTTTTGAGCTTCATAAATGTTTCTAGACTCTGGAGCTGCTGGTTTCATTTTCTTACTTATGCCTTCATCGCAAGCTTTCAACAAAGCAGCACCTAAAAGATAAGGATTATGCATAGAGTCTACTGATCTATACTCAAATCTTCCTGGAGCGGAAACTCTTAAACCACAAGTTCTGTTTTGATATCCCCAGTCTGCATAAACAGGAGCCCAAAATCCTTGGTCCCATAATCTTCTGTATGAATTAACAGTTGAAGATCCAAGAGCTGTTAATGCTGGCAAGTGTTTCATGATACCTGCAATTGATTGTAAACCAATTTTACCTGGCATTTGCATATCTTTTGTATCAGGCATAAAAGTATTAGTTCCACCTTCAACATAACTAAATACACCGTCTACTCCCGGTAAAGATTTATGTCCAAGTCTATTAACTTTAACCTTTCCACCTTTCCACAAAGACATATTTGTATGACATCCACTTGCTGAAACTCCCATAAATGGTTTTGTCATAAAACAAGCTATTAAATTGTGTTCTCTAGCAACTTGCGCACATATTTGTCTATAAGTGGATAATCTGTCTGCATTTCGTAAAACGTTATCATAAGTCCAGTTAAGCTCTAATTGACCTGGAGCATCTTCATGGTCACCTTGAATCATGTCTAGACCCATGGCATTAGAATATTCAATAACTTTCATAAATACAGGTCTCAAAGATTCAAATTGGTCTATATGGTAACAGAATGGTTTGGAAAAACCCTTCCCAGTAGGAGAACCATCTTCATTTCTAGTCAACCACATCATTTCTGGTTCTGTACCTACTCTTAATTCAAGTCCATGTTTCTTTTTAAATTCGTCCATGAAAATTCTTAAATTTCCTCTACAGTCTGAAGTTAAATGACCACCTGGATTTTCTCTTTCTTCTCTATTTCTAAAACATGTACAAAATACTCTTCCTACTCTTTTATCCCAAGGTAATTGTACAAATGTCTCAGGATCAGGAATACCTACAAGCTCCATAGCCTCTGGTCCGTATCCGATATAATTATTGTGACGATCTAAGAATAAGTTTGCAGTGGATCCATAAACTAATTGAAAACCTTTTTCTGCAGTTCTTTCCCAATGGTCTGCTGGTATACCTTTTCCAACAACTCTTCCAGTAACTGAAATGAACTGGAAATAAATATAAGTTATTCCTAATTCTTTAATTTTTGCTCTAACGTCTTTTACTAATTTAGCACGTCCTGGTTGGCTAACATGCTTTTCTAGATCAGTCATTATATTCCCCCCTTAAGAATAAATTTTGTATTGTAGAACGTTAACTGAAAAAGTAATTAGTGTCTAATTTTTGTTGGATATAATAATTATATATAATTTTTATAACTATTAGCTAAAAAATTAACTCCAAGGGAAGGGGCTATTCGAAGTTGGGTGAAGTTCACCCTTCTCGTAACGGTTGAATCTAAAAGGTTTTAATAAATCACTCTCAGTTCCAAGAATTTCTTTTGCAACAAGTTCACCAACACCAATCATTTTATAACCATGGTTAGCGTCAGCAATCATGTAAACATTTTCTAAAAATCTGTCAAAGATTGGAAAAGAATCTGGTGTCATACATCCAAGACCACCTGAAGGTCCTTTTCTATATAAATCAGATTTGCCTTCAAATCTTTTTTGACAATGAGCCAATGCTGAACACCACATATCATTAAACGCTTCTGTTGTCTGGTACTCTGGTGACTCAATTCCATAAGGATCCACGTTGACTTGGTCAAAGTGTTTATCAACGATATAAGGAGAAGTACCTCCTTGAACACCCAAACCTTCTATATCTGGTTTATAATAAATTCCCCAAATTTTATCTGTGATTAATTTTTTTGTTTTATCAGAATATAAAGGAGCAGTGGAATCAACATGAATTACAGGTGGAGCTTTACCATTATTCATTTTTAAAAAATCTGGTTCAACACCGATTACACCTTCTTGTAACATCCAATACGTCCACATATCAGTTGTATGCATCTTGCCATCTTTACCTTTAATGTTTGCAGTTTTTGGTAGCTCTAACATGTTCCAAAAATCTCTAGCCCATGGTCCTGCACCAATAACTACTTGTTCACAATCTATGATTCCTTTATCAGTTTCAACTCCAGTTACTGCTTTACTGTTACTACCTCTTTTAAATCCATTTACTCTCACACCTTTAATAACTTGTACTCCATTAGAAGTAGATTTATTCTCAAGTGCTTTAATAGAATCTTTGTTAAATGCGTATCCACCTTTTTTTTCATGAAGTACTGATGTGATCCCCTGAGCTTGCCAATCATCAAACATCCCTTTCATATAATTCATACAATCTTTTTCACCTTCGATAAATTCAGAGTCGTACCCGATTGCTTTTTGTTGCTCATAAATTGTTGCAACATCTTCGTGCATCACTTCTGGTGATATTTGCAAATAACCAACTGCATTATATTTAAATGCTTTTGGATCACTTTCCCAAACTGAAACTGAATGAGCCATCAATTCTCTCATTGCAGGCTGAAAATAATTGTTTCTGATTACACCGCAAGCTATTCCACTTGCGCCTGCAGCAGTATCTTTTTTTTCTAAAACTACAATGTCTCCAGCATTTTTATATGTCTCAGATAATTTCCAAGCTGTACTCAAGCCATGGATACCACCACCAATTATTACTACTTTAGCTTTTTTTGGTAAACTTGACATATGTGAGAGAACTATGCACAAAAAGGATAGGTAGTGAAAGTATTATTTATAGTACTAAAAAATATATATATTTTTAATACAATTAAATTGTGATTAATTGATATCATTTTAATTAATATGAAATAGACTAATTCATATTAATTATGAGCCATAAATACTATAAACCAGCAAATTCTAGATTACAAAGAAGTGAGCTTGCAGTTCCAGGATCATCACCAAAAATGTTTGAAAAGGCATTAAGTTCTGCTGCAGATTATATCTTTTTAGATTTAGAAGATGCAGTTTCTCCTAATGATAAAATTTCAGCAAGGGCCAATACTATTAAAGCTCTTAATGAAATGAACTGGAGAGAAAATGGAAAAACAATTTCTGTAAGAATAAATAGTCTGGATACACATTATATGTACAGTGATTTAGTAGAAATTGTTGAGCAAGCTGGAGAAAATATTGATACTATTTTAGTTCCAAAAGCTGGAACTGGTAGCGATGTTTATATGGTTGATTGTTTACTTACACAAATTGAGGCAAACAAAAAACTAAAAAATAAAATTGGCATAGAATGTTTAATTGAAACTGCCTTAGGCATGTCTAATATAAAAGAAATTGCAAAATCAAGTGAGAGATTAGAAGCACTACATTTTGGTGTTGCAGACTATGCAGCCAGTCTAAGAGCAAGAACAGTTGTCATTGGAGGATTAAACCCTGATTATCCAGGAGATCAATGGCATCATGGATTATCAGAATTAGTTATGACATGTAGAGCTTACGGATTAAGAGCAATAGATGGTCCTTTTGGAGATTTTAATGACCCTGAAGCTTATATTGCTGCAGCAAAACGAGGAGCTGCAATTGGTATAGAAGGTAAATGGGCAATTCATCCATCGCAAATTGAACTTGCTAATAAAGTTTTCTCACCCCCAGAAACAGAGGTTAATAAAGCTAAAAGAATTTTAGAAGAATTAGAAAAAGCAGCCAAGGAAGGTAAAGGTGCTGCTCAACTTGATGGCAGAATGATAGATGCGGCATCAGCTAGAATGGCAGAGAATGTTGTAAATATAGATAAATTAATTAATAAAAAATAGTTATGGATATTCACGAGTATCAAGCAAAAGAAATTTTATCTAGTTTTGGAGTTACAATACCTAGAGGTGGTATTGTTTACAGTCCAGAGACTGCTGAAAATAAAGCTAGAGAAATTGGTGGTTCAAAATGGGTAGTTAAAGCACAAATTCATTCAGGCGCCAGGGGAAAAGCAGGAGGGATAATTCTTTGCAATTCTCCTTTAGAAGTTGCTCAAGCAACAGATAAATTGTTAGGTAAGAAGCTTATAACAAACCAAACAGGACCTGAAGGCAAAATAGTAAATAGAATTTACATTGAGGAAGCAACTGATATCGAAAAAGAATTATACTTAGGATTAGTTTTTGACAGAAGTTCAGAAAGCATAATGGTCGTAGCTTCAACTGAGGGAGGGATGAGTGTTGAAGAAATTGCTAATGATAAACCTGAAACAATTATAAGATCAAAAATTGAAGTTGCAGTTGGTATTCAAAATTTCCAAGCAAGAGAGTTAGCCTTTGGATTAGGAATAGATTCAGAATTGATTAGAAGAGCTTCAGACACAATAATTGGATGTGCAAAAGCATTTCATGAATTAGATGCAACAATGGTTGAGGTAAACCCACTTGTCATTTCTAAACAAAAACAAATTTTAGCCTTAGATTGTAAAATGAGTTTTGATAACAATGCAATGTTCAGAAGAGATAAAGTTTCTGAGTTAAGAGACAAAACTCAAGAGGATGAGAAAGAAGTTTATGCTTCTGATAGAGGTTTAAATTATGTAAATTTGAATGGAAATATCGGAAATATTATTAATGGTGCTGGACTTGCTATGGCATCTATGGATATGATTAAATTAGCTGGTGGAGAGCCAGCAAATTTTTTAGATGTCGGCGGAGGAGCAACACCTGAAAAAATAGTGAAGGCTTTCAGGCTAATCACTATGGATAAAAAAGTAAAAGTGATTTTAGTGAATATTTTTGCTGGAATTAATAGATGTGATTGGGTTGCAGAAGGAATAGTTCAAGCGCTTGAGAAAATTGAAATTAATGTTCCATTAGTAATCAGATTAGCTGGAACAAATGTTGAAAAAGGAAATAAAATTCTTCAAGATAGTAAAATAAATTACATTGAAGCAAATACATTAGAGGATGCAGCAAACAAAGCAGTAGCAGCGTTAAAATAATTAAATGGCAGTAGTTATTAAAAAAGATACGAAAATTTTAATTCAAGGTTTTACTGGAAAAATGGGAACCTTTCATGCTGAAGAGATGATTAATTATGGATCAAATGTTGTTGGAGGAGTGACACCTGGAAAAGGAGGTCGAAAACATTTAGATAGACCTGTTTTTAACACTGTTAAAGATGCTGTAAAACATACTGGAGCAACTGCATCGATATTATTTGTGCCACCTGCTTTTGCCGCTGACTCAGCTATGGAGGCTGCAGATGCCGGGATTAAGACTTGTGTAGCTATTGTTGACGGAATTCCTTCTCATGACATGATTAGAATAAAAAGATATATGAGAAGATATTCTAGAAAAGAAAAAATGACCCTAGTTGGACCAAATTGTGCGGGAATAATTAGTCCAGGTAAATCCATGTTAGGAATTATGCCAGGTCATATTTATAAAGAAGGTAAAATTGGAATTATTAGCAGATCAGGAACTTTAGGTTATGAAGCGGCGCAACAGCTAAAGAATCTAAACATAGGAGTTTCTACTAGCGTAGGTATAGGAGGAGATCCGATAAATGGTAGTTCTTTTAGAGATATCATTGAAAAATTTGAAACTGATGATGAAACCGATGCAATTTTAATGATTGGTGAAATAGGTGGACCTCAAGAAGTTGCAGCAGGGGAATTTGCAAAAGAAAATATGAAAAAGCCAATAATAGGATACATAGCAGGTTTAACTGCTCCAAAAGGTAGAGTAATGGGACATGCAGGTGCTATAGTTTCAGCTTATGGAGAGAGTGCAGTTGAAAAAGTAGAGCTTTTAAAAGAGTGTGGTGTAACGATTGCCAAAAATCCATCAGTAATGGGCGAAACAGTAAAACAAGTTTTAAGTAATAAAAAAAACTAATTTCTAAACAATATTAAACAAAAATATTTTAAATACTTTAAAGATCTAAATTTTTTAAAGTATGCATATATTCATCAAATTCTTTTACAAATGACGCTGTTGGTTTGATATTTTTTTTTCTTTGATCTGAGGATGTTTTTTCTAAGTAGAAAAAATTATTTTCACATGCTTCATTGATTATTAAAGCAGATTTTGGTCTAGAAGTTTTAAAAAGTTTTGTTTTAAGTTCTTCAACAGAAAGTTTTTCACCTTGTTTATATGCATTCATTACCAATAACATCATATGATAATGGGATGGAGATTTTCGAAAAAAATAATTACTAGAACTATGAGACCGTCTCACTTGATTTTCCCAAAATTCTAATAAATATTTTGTTCCTTTCATTTAAGCTCTCACTCTAGATTTTGTTGGATCATAGAATGGAAATCCAACTACTTTTGCACTTATTCTTTTCTGATGACCATCTATTTTTCCAACCTCTACCTCTGTGCCAATCTCGGAATATTGCAAATCAATTCTGCATAGTGCTACGTTCTTGTTTAAAGTAGAAGATAGGCATCCGCTTGTAACTATGCCAACCTGAGATCTTCCAATATGAACACAGTCCCCATGACCTGCTATTTCTTTACCGTCAAGTTCTAACCCTACTAATTTTTTTTGAGGGTTGGCTTTTCTTTTTATTAATTCTTGTTTACCAATAAAATCCTCCTCTTTTGTTTTTAAAGGCACTGCAAAGCCTATACCAGCTTCAAAAGGATCTTGTTGTCCATCAAATTCATTTCCAAATAAAATTAATCCTGCTTCAATTCTAAGTTTGTCTAATGCAGCAAACCCAGCTGGTATTAAACCATCATCTTTTCCTGCTTCCATAAGTTTATCCCAAACTTCTGGAGCGTGTTTTGGATGACACCAAATTTCATAACCTAATTCACCAGTATAACCTGTTCTTGAAACAATTAAAGGAATGCCCTGAAGTTCTTCTATTCTACAGATTGTGAATCTAAACCATCCTAGCTCATCTATTGTTGGTTGTGTTGGTGGTGTGAAAATAATTTTTTTTAAAATTTCTCTACTTTTAGGACCTTGTAAAGATACATTGCTAATTTGGTCAGTAGAATTTTTAACAATAGCATTAAAGTTTTTTTTCTTTACAATTTCTTTGAGCCATTCTCCACCGTATTCATCTCCACATATCCATCTAAAACCTGTTTCGCTCAATCTTAAAAGAGTACCATCATCGAACATCATTCCATTTTCATAACACATTGCAGAATATACAACTTGTCCAACAGAAAGTTTTTTTATATTTCTTGTAAGAGTATAGTTCATTAGTTCTTCTGCATCAGGACCAATTATTTCAAATTTTCTTAGTGAAGATAAATCAATTAATACGGCATCATTTCTGCAAGCATTGTACTCATTGACTAAACCATGTTTAGTGTAATCATTTGGCAACCAAAAACCTCTGGCATCAATAAAGTTTCTGGTTAATTTTGAAGTTTTTTCATAAAAGCCAGAATTTCTAGTTAGTTTTTTTTCTGAGTCTGTTTTCATTCTAAAAGCAAATGACTTTCTAAATTCTTTATTTTTATCGTAAGTTCTAACAAATATATTTGTTGGATTCCATGAATTACAAGGATCTATATCGCTTGGACATGCTGTTGTACCAATTGTTAAATCTTTTAGAGCTCTAAACATCACATAATCACCTGGCCTAGAATAAGACTCATCGGATATAACAGAATTTAAACCCGCAGCAGAAGTATTAAAAAAAAGGTTAATTGCGTGCCATCCTTTTTGTTTCTGTACTCCAAATTTAGACATGCTAGCGGTTAAATTATCGGAGCAGTTTGGATGACCAAAATAGCCTGAGTCTTCATAATATTTTGAAGTACATGCAAGGTTAAAGGTATCGTGTTTTCCAACAGTGTCTCTTATTACTTCAACTAGTGGTTCATGATCTGTATCATAAAACTTAGAGAACAAACCTGGTCCTGGAAAAGTATTACCCATGAATGTCCTTGTGGTTTGCCAGTCTAATCCTTTTTCAATTCCTTTTTCTAATTTTCTTGTATCAAACGCAACAAAGTCAGAACACTGTCTACCTGTTGGACTTATTACCTGAATGTAATCACCCTCTCTAACTTCATAAGATATACAGCTTTCTTTATCTATATTTTTCTCATAAGAAGGTTCGAAAACAGGATCTGGAATTACATTTAATTCTTTATCATTAATAATTTTAGCTCTTTTAATAAATATGGTTAAATCAGTTGGTGGATTTTGGTTTGTTACATCCATATCCTTGCTTGGTGCAGCAAAAATCACATAACATTTATCTTTTGACTTAAATTTAATTTTTTCACCAGGTCTTGTTTCTTTATTAAATATAATTGAAGATTTTGAATTCGAGATTTTTATATTTCTTTTTTTTAATTGATAGTTGGTGGCTAAAATTGTTTCATCACTACCGCCAAGGATATCTCTAATGAAATTTTTTTCATTGTTTGATTTAAGATTTAATATTCCAACATCAGAATTTCCATCTTTATCAAAGCAAATAATCTCACATAATTGATTTCCTTCATCATTGATTATTTCTAGCTCATCATCAGGAAAGATTTGAAAAGCTGTGAGACCGCCACCATTTACAACATGTCTTTCAACCCCAGGTGGTAAAACATTCAAACCAGGATATTTTATATCAATACTAGTGCCTAACATATTAAATTTTAATTAAGCATATTATAATCAAAACGAATTGACTATAAATTTATGTAAAAAGTAAAGTGTCATAGCACAATCAAAAATAGTTGACTAGATCTCTAAATAAGAACATACTTTATTCTATATTAATAACGGGAGAGTAAATATGAAAAATAAAAGTTTACCGTTAATTATCGGTGCAGTGGTAATAATTGCAGCTGCAATCTTCTTTATGCAAGGAGGCGATAAAACGGCAAAAAAATCGGGTGACAGTAGTCAGCCCATAGTTATCCCAACTCACAATTGGTCAAGTCAAATTGTAATGGCTTACGTAATTGGTGGCATTTTTGAAAGTATGGGAAATAATGTTAGTTATGTAAACGCAGACTCACAAGCGGTTTACGAATCTATTCGAATTGGAGATGTAACAATTTCTCACGAAGTGTGGGAATCTGCATTCGGTAAATCTTTTACTACTGCTTTAGATAAAGGTGGATTATTAGATTGGGGTGATCACGAAGCAAGGACTTTAGAGGATATGGGATACCCAAATTGGGTTGTTGATAAAGGATTATGCCCAGGTCTACCTGATTGGACTGCTTTAAAAAACCCAGATTGTGCTAAAAACTTTACAACACCTGATTCACCTGATGGAAAAGGAAGAATGTTGGAAGGTCCACAAACTTGGCACGGTGATTTGATACCTCAAAGAGTTGACGCTCTAGGTTTAGGAGATCTTTGGTGGGTTAAATTTGCTGGAAGTGCTGATGCGCTTTGGGCAGAGTTAGCAGCAGCAGAAAAAGAAGGCAGAGGAACAATCATCTTCAACTGGACACCTAACTTTACAGATGGTGCTGGTTTCACGTTTATTGATTTCCCTCCATACACTGCTGGTTGTAGACCAGAAGATGGTGGTGATGGAAAATGTGGATCACCAGATGGTTATTTAAAAAAAGCAGTGCATGAAGATTTTCCAAAAACACATCCTGCTGCAGCTGCAGTCTTTAAAAAAATGTCATTCTCTACAAGCCAAATTGGAGCAATGGCTGCTTTAGTTGATATTGACAAAATGACTCATGAGGATGCTGCCAAAAAATGGTTAGCTGACAACGAGTCGGTTTGGAAAGCATTTACTAAGTAAGGTAAAAAGAAACTAAATTATTAATCTCCCCCAACTCCGTTGGGGGGGATTTTTTTTAAATCATATTTAATGATCAAATATTTTTTAAGCATATTTATTAGTTTGATATTTTTTAGTCAATCTTTAGCAAAAGATATAAGTATAAGGGAAAATATTAATCTTAAGTATATTTGTAATTTAGAAAAAAAAATAATTAAAAATTCAGAATTTAATTATCAAACTTTTTTTGCTAAAGATTTAAATGAAAAAAGTATAGAGAAATTTGAAATTTTATCAAAACAACCTGAAACTCTTTTTATTAAAGGATTATCTTTATTTCTCTCAGAATCTACAAAACTACAAGTTAAAATTGTAAATAAAGATGTGGTTTTGTTTAAATCAATTGATCAAAAAAATAATTATTCAGAGTCAGGTATTATAACTAGAAAAACTGGAGAGCTTGTTCACGAAATTACAAAAAATATAAAAAGTGATAATGCAGAAAAACATATTTCTATTTATTCATGCATCAAAAATGATGGAAAAGTCTGATTTTTTTTTAGTGAATTTTGTGTAAAATATAAATATGAAAAAATATTTTATATGTATTTTACTAAGTTTACTAATTTCATCTGTTGCTTTGGCACGTAGCACTGGGTGCAAAGAGGGAAATTGTGAAAATGGTTATGGCAAATGGGTATATACAGATAAAACTACTTATGAAGGCGAATGGGTAGGAACTAAAAAAAATGGTCAAGGAGTAGAAACCTGGCCGAATGGTTATATTTACAAAGGTGAATTTAAAAACAGCGAATGGAATGGAGAAGGAATTTTAACATTTCCCGATGGTTCTACTTATGAAGGGGAGTGGGCTAATGGTTTTATGAATGGTCAAGGAACATTTACTTGGGCTGATGGAAAACAAAAAACAGGTATTTGGAAGAACGGCAAGTTACAAGAATAATGTCTAAAGAAAATTATATTAATAAAATTAAATATTTACCTGAGTCTTTGAGACAATTTATTGGTCTTGTATTTATCACTCTAATAGTAATTGTATCTTTTAGCATTTTAAATGGAATTTTTGGACAAGGTGACGATTTAGTTAAAAGAATGAAATTAGAGGAAGAAAGAATTGCAGAAGAAAAAAAACTAAGCGAACTGATATCTAAATTACCCTCAGGAATACTAGTATCATTTGATGGAACTAATCATTATAAATTAACAGACGAAGTATATGAGCAGGTATGTAAAGTTACAAAATTAATTCCACAAAGAGCAATTATGGGTGCTAATTTTTTAAATTTTAGAGCACATGAATTATATACAATTAATGGAAATAAAATTGATGAAACTTTTGTTAAATGGGATAAGGAAAAAAATAAGTGTTTTGCAGGTTTCAAGGTTAGTGGAAATAATGTTGGTGTAAATGAAAGTATTACTGTAAGCGGAGAAGCTTTAAGTTTTTTAAGCACAGGAATTGATACAAGAGTTTATTTTATTAAAAATTTTTAAGAAGAAAGGCGAAAATTATTAACATTTTAATTTTATCGAAATTAATATAACTTTAAAAAAATTATGTCTGAAACTGTAATTAAATGTCAATCCGTCTATAAAATTTTTGGAGAAAATGCTGAAAAAATGCTCGAGGAAGCAAACGGCAATGTAGACGCAAAAACTTTTCAAGAAAAGGGATGTATAGTTGGAGTTAACAATGCTTCTTTTGAAGTTGCAAAAGGAGAGATGTTAGTTGTAATGGGTTTGTCTGGTTCAGGAAAATCAACACTACTTAGATGTATTTCAAGATTAACAGATGCCACAGGTGGAAAAATTTTTATAGAAGGTCAAGATTTACTCAAATTAAATAATAAAGAGTTAATTGAACTTAGAAGAAGTAAAATGGGAATGGTCTTCCAAAGTTTTGCTTTACTGCCTCATAAAACTGTTGTTGAAAATATTGCATTTCCTTTACAGATAAAAGGAACTGAGACTGAGGATAGTATTAGTAGAGCAATGGAAATGGTAAAATTAGTTGGACTTGATGGAAGAGAAAATTATTTTCCAAGAGAACTTTCAGGTGGGCAACAACAAAGAGTGGGTATTGCTAGATCTTTAGCTGTAGAACCTGATATTTGGTTTTTAGATGAACCTTTTTCTGCATTAGATCCATTAATAAGAAAAGAAATGCAGGATGAGTTTTTAAGACTTCAAGAAAAGTTACAAAAAACAATTATGTTCATAACTCATGATTTTGATGAAGCATTAAAATTAGCTGACCGAATAGCAATTATGAAAGATGGCATTATTGAACAACTAGATACTCCTGCAAATATTGTATTAAATCCAGCCACTGAATATGTAAGAAAGTTTACTGAAGAAGTACCGAGAGAGAAAGTTTTGATTATTGAGGATGTAATGGATGCTTCAAGTAAAGATAATTTGGGAGATTTAAAAGTATCAAAAGATGAAATTATAGAAAATGTTGCAGAAAAAATACTTACTCAAGAAAAATTAGTAGGAGTAGTTGACTCAAATAATAATATTGTAGGATCAATTAAACCTTCAAAAATAATAGATACAGTTTTTGGAGGAAGAAAAAACGGTAGTTAAAATATGGAGTATTTAAAAAAATATCCAAAATTATTTCAATGGTTATTTTTGTTAATTGTATTTTTTGCTTTATGTTTTGCAATTGATGTTCCTGAAACTTATAAATTTATAAGAGGCCAGGCTGAATTTGTTAAAGATCCAAACCAAAGTTTTTACTTTTTTCTAGGTAAAGAGGTTAGGTATTATGCCTTTGATGTATTTTGGAGATTGCCTCCACTTCTAGGATGGCTGCCTATTTGGATAAATGACTCTTTATTTTTCTTGATGAATGAATGGATGCCTATGGAGTTTTGGAACGAAGGAACTCAAGAGTATAAAACTCGACCATTATTATTACAAATAAGTAGAAATTTAACAGCTATCATGACCTTTTTAATCGAATTAATCAGAGAAATTTTATTAGGTGGATTAGAGACAATAGTTGCATTCACAAGCTGGGATTTTATAGATTCTTATCCATGGTTAGCTCTCCCAGGCTTACCTTGGACGATTGTTGCGGCTGGAGCAGCAATACTTTCTTATAAATTAAGTGGAAAAGGATTAGCTTTGTTTGCAGCTTTAACAATGATTTATATTTCTATATTTGGTCAGTGGAAACCTTCAATGCAAACTCTTTCTTTTATACTGGTTGCAGCGCCACTTTCATTTATTTTTGGTTTAGGTTTAGGTATTGCCGCTTATAAAAGTAAACGTGTTGAACGGGCTTTGTATCCAATTCTTTTAGTGATGCAAACAATGCCGCAATATGCTGTGTTAGTTCCTGCACTTGTTCTTTTTGGAGTTGGTGACCATGCAGCAGTAATTATTACCATGGTTGTTGCAGTTCCACCAATGATACTACTTACAATTTTAGGCTTAAGAGCCATACCGCCGGAAGTAATTGAAGCAGGAAGAATGAGCGGGTGTACTAATTGGCAACTAATGCTTAAGGTATTAATTCCTACAGCAAGACGAGATATTTTAATTGGAGTTAACCAAGTTATTATGGTTTGTTTTTCAATGGCAGTTATATCTGCGTTCATTGGAGCTAAAGGTTTAGGATTTAATTTGTTGTTAGCACTTAATCAGCTCAATATTGGGTTGGCACTTGAGGCTGGTTTATGTATTAGTTTAATAGCAATTTTATTAGATAAGATGTCTTTGGCATGGGCAAATAAACAAACAGATTATTTTGGTAATCTGACATTTTTCCAAAGAAATAAAAATGTAATATTTTTTGCAGCTTCATTCGTAATAGGAATAATTCTTGCATATGTTGGGACTTTTATTTTTAAAGGTAGTTTTAATTATTTGTTTGAAATTCCCCATAATAAAGGAATATCAACAGCAGATTTTTGGAATAAAGGAGTTGATTGGATTTTTGATACATTCTTCGTATATATTAAAGCATTCAACACATGGTTAATTCAAGATGTACTTCAACCGATGAGAGCTTTATATTTGAGAATGCCTGCAGTTGCTACATTAGTACTGGCAGTTGGGGCTGGATATTTAATTGGAGGAGTTCGTTCAGCATTAGTTGTTGCTGCTTTAACTTTATTTATTGCTTTAAGTCCATGGTGGGATAGAGCTCTAGTAACATTATATATGGCAACTTTTGGTGTGGTAATTTCTTGTTTAATAGGATTTACAGTTGGCACAATATGTTTCCAAAACAAAAAATCTGCAGCATTTATGCTAGGTGTTTGTGATATATTTCAAACATTCCCGTCTTTTGTATATTTAATTCCAGTAATGATGCTTTTTGGAATTACTGATACTTCTGTATTAATTGCCGTAATAGTTTATGCAACAATTCCTGCAACAAGATACACAATTGAAGGTTTGAGAAGTGTTCCTGTCGGCTTACATGAAGCCGCAACAATGTCAGGTGTAAATAAATTTCAAAGATTAACAAAAATTGAGTTTCCATTAGCATTTCCACACATGATGCTTGGTTTAAATCAAACAATAGTTTTTGCTTTATTTATGGTGATAATTGGAGCTTTCATTGGTACAGAAGATCTTGGTCAATATATTTTAAAAGCACTTTCAGATAAAAATGGAGCAGGAATAGGATTAACTTTAGGAATTTGTGTTGCATTTATAGGTTTAATTTTTGATAACTTAATAAGAACTTGGGTTGGGAAAAGAAAAAAACATCTTGGCATAGATTAGTATTTTGAAAAAATTTATTATCTCGATAGATCAGGGGACAACCTCCTCGAGGGTAGTGCTTTTTGATATCAAAGGAAATATTCAATTTATATCTCAATATGAATTTAAACAATATTTTCCAAGAAATGGTTGGGTAGAGCACAATCCAAATGAAATTTGGTCGACAACATTTAAAGCGTTAAAAAAAGTAATCAAAAAAGCTAAAAGTTTAAAAGGTCATATACTTACAATTGGAATTACAAATCAAAGAGAAACTACAATTTTGTGGAATAAAAAAACTGGAAAACCTATTTATAATGCAATTGTTTGGCAAGATAGAAGAACCCAGGAATATTGTAAATCTCTAAAGAATAAAAAATATGAAAATATTTTTAGAAAAAAAACAGGATTATTTATAGATCCTTATTTTTCTGCTACTAAAATAAAATGGATTTTAGATAATGTAAAAGTTTCAAAAAAGTTACAAAAAACAAATAATCTATTGTTTGGTACAGTAGACACCTTTTTAATCTGGAAACTAACTAAAGGTAAACAGCATTTAACCGAAGCTACTAATGCAAGTAGAACCATGTTGTTTAATATTAATAATAATAAATGGGATAATGAAATTTTGCAGAAATTAAAAATTCCAAAGAATATTTTGCCAGAGGTAAAAAATTCTGCAGATAATTTTGGAAAAACAGATAAGAGAGTTACAGAAAAAGAAATACCCATTTCAGCTGTTTTAGGAGATCAACAAGCTGCAGCTGTTGGACAAGCTTGTTTTGAAAAAGGATCAACTAAAAGCACTTATGGCACAGGCGCTTTTATAATAATGAACACTGGATCAAAAAAAATTAATTCAAAAAATAAGTTATTAACCACAATTTGTTATCGATTGAATAATAAGACTACGTATGCTCTTGAAGGATCTATTTTCATAGCTGGAGCGGGTGTGCAATGGTTAAGAGATAAAATTAAACTAATAAACAATGCTTACGAAACTGAAAAAATAGCTAAATCAACAAAAAGTAACGATGAAGTTTATATTGTCCCAGCTTTTAGTGGAATAGGGGCTCCTTACTGGAGACCTGATGCAAGAGGTTTGATAACAGGGCTTACAAGAGATAGTAGTTGGAAAACCTTAGTTAGAGCAACCGTAGAGTCAGTTGCTTATCAAAGTAATGACTTATTTTATTCAATGAACAAAGACGGTTTAAAACCCAGAATAGTTAAAATTGATGGTGGTATGGTAGCTAATAATTGGTTTTCACAATTTTTGGCAAATATAATTAATTTAAAAGTAGTTCGACCTAAAATTTTAGAAACAACTGCTCTCGGAGCTGCGCTGTTAGCAGGTTACCAAATAGGAGAATTTAAATCATTAAATCATATTAAAAATACATGGAGAAAAGATAAGGAATTTGTACCAAAAATTGATAAAAAATTAAGAAATCACTTATTGCAAGGTTGGCAGCAAGCAATTAAAAAAACTTTAGCATAATATTTATGAAAAAAGTTTTAATAATTGGAGCAGGGGCAATGGGTGCAGCTTTTTCTGTTCCTTTAATTGACAATAATCAAAAAGTAACTTTGACTGAACCATATAACCTAAATTTACTAAAAAAATTAAAAAATAAAAAAAAATTTCATCCAACTCTAAAAATTAACTTATCAAATAAAATTAATCTTAAGAAATTTAATTCTGAACTTCTAAATGAAAAATGGGACTTAATAGTCGTTGCTGTAAGCTCAGTAGGTATAGATATGATAAAAAATTATCTAAAAGATCTTAAACAAAAAACTTTAATACTTGTTTTAACAAAAGGTTTGAAATTTCAAAAAAAAAGTAAAAAATTAATTAGTATGTCTGAGCAATTAAATTTAAATAAAAAAAATTTAAATATTTCAATATTAAAAGGACCTTGTTTAGCAAAAGAATTAGCCAGGAGGGTAAAAAGTTATACTGTAATAGCAAATAAAAATATAGGTATTGCTAAAAAAATTGGAAAAATGATTTCAACTAATTATTACAAAACAGAATATTCATCAGATGTAAAAGGTGTTGAGTTTTCCTCTGCTATTAAGAATATTTATTCAATGATAATTGGATCGGGTCAAGGAAATAACACTTCCTCTGCTTTATTCAGAAAATCTATAGATGAAATGAAATATTTAATTAAATTTTTTAGAGGAAAAGAAGAAACTGTTTACGGTTTAGCTGGTATTGGAGATCTTTATGTGAGCGCTGTAGGAGGCAGAAACAGCAAAATGGGAGAATACTTAGGCAAAGGATTTTCTTTTAAAAATGCTAAAAAGAAATTTATGAGTAATGACACCATTGAAGGAGCTGATTTAGCTAATGAAATTGCACCCTATGTTTTTAGAAAAATTAATAAGAAAAAAATCCCATTAATGATTGCATTATTAAGTGCAATTACTAAAAATAAAAAATTAAAAATAAATTATTAATTTTTTATTTATTTAAAAAAGTTTTCATTGAGTCATCCATCGCTTTTTCCCAAGGTGTGTGATGGACTGGTGCTACTGATCCAGTCACAGGAGATGAAAAAGATTTATTTCTATAAGTTAGAATATCCTCTACTTTATGATGCTCCCATTCTTTGAAATGTTTTCTAATTAATTCAAAATCAATTTTAGGATAATCAGACATATCATGAAGCTCCTTGGTATATTCAGTTTGAAAATCAATCATTTGATCAGGGTTTTCTAATTTTTCTTCCATAGCAACCCATTTATTTATGTCATTATTTATTTCGTCATTACTAGGCATTTTGATTTTTTCCATAATCACATCTCTTGCGTACCATGCCTGACAATCAAACATATTGAATGTATGAAATTGATCCTGCATACCTAAGTATAAAAGTTTATGGTTATTTTGCCATACAACACCTTTATAAAGTTTTGGTGGATATAACCTGTTATGTGTTTTTAATTTTAAATTTTCTTCTAAAAAAGGAAAATGATGCAGATAACCAGTACAAAGTATAACTGCATCAGCATCTTGTGTAGTTCCATCTTTAAATATAGCTTTTTTTCCTTCTAACTTATCTAAATAATGAACTTCCTTCATACCTTTTGGCCATTTGAAGCCCATTGGGTTATGTCTGTAGCCAATTGTTACACTTTTTGCTCCATATTTATTACATTGTAGAGCCACATCTTCAGCAGAATAACTGCTTCCTAAAACAATTACATCTTTTCCTCTGAACTCCTCTGCATCTCTAAAATCATGTGAGTGCATTATTCTTCCTGGAAAAGAATTCATACCTTCATATTCAGGAATAAAAGGTACAGAAAAATGACCTGTAGATATCACTAAATAATCGAATGAATCATTTAAAATTTTATTATTCACTTTGTCTTGGTAGCTTATTTGAAACTTATCATTTTTATAAATAGCATTTGTGACTCTAGTATTAAATTTAATCTTATTTTTTATATTTCCCTTACTTACTCTTCCTAAAATATAATCTTGCAGTACCTCTCTTGGAGGAAAAGAAGGAATTGGTTTTCCAAAATGTTCATCAAAAGAATAATCTGCAAATTCTAAACACTCTTTAGGTCCATTAGACCACAAATATCTATACATACTGTTAGGAACAGAATCTCCATATTGATCAGAACCAGTCCTCCAACTGTAGTTCCAAAGACCACCCCAGCTTTCTTGTTTTTCAAAGCAAACTATTTCAGGAATTTTTTCTCCTTTTTTTTCTAAATGTTCAAATGCTCTTAAAATTGAAAGCCCACAAGGACCTGCGCCAATGATTGCTACTTTTGACATAGAATTTTTCCTCTCAGTAATAAATTTATGATTATATGTTACGATATAACAAAATATATTTCTATATTATCTTAAATTAGAATAAACCTTCAATTTCACCTTTTTTATTTAATTTGATAGAGTCTGCTGCTGGAACTTTTGGAAGACCAGGCATTGTCATTATTGCACCGCAAATAACAACAATAAATTCAGCACCTGATGATAGTCTTACTTCCCTTAATGGAAGAGCATGACCAGATGGAGCACCTTTTAAATTTGGATCAGTTGAAAAACTATATTGAGTTTTTGCAACACAGATTGGTAATTCACCATATCCAGCTGCTTCAAAGTTTTTAAGTTGTTCTCTTATTTTATTATCAGCAATTACCTCATCAGCCCTATAAATTTCTTTTGCTATTGTTTCTATTTTTTTGAACAACTGTGTTTTGCTTTCGTATAAGAACTTAAATTTTGCCTCATCTTTTTCGCATAATTCAGTAACATGCGCCGCTAAATCTTTTGTTCCCTCACCACCATTTGCCCAATGAGTACAAAGACTTGCTTTAACTCCTAAATCATTACAAAAATCAATTAGTGCTTTTACTTCACTATCTGTATCCTTAATAAAATGATTAACAGCAACAGCAACTGGTAAACCAAATTTTTTAACATTTTCAATGTGCCTTTCTAGATTAACTAGTCCCTTTTTAAGTGCACCTACATTTTCGTTTTTTAAGTCTTCCTTTGCAACTCCTCCATGCATCTTCAATGCTCTGATTGTTGCAACTATAACTACACAACTAGGTTTTAAATTTGATTTTCTACATTTAATATCTAAAAATTTTTCAGCACCTAAATCAGCACCAAATCCCGCTTCTGTTACAACGTAATCTGCAAGTTTTAATCCAGTTTTTGTTGCAATAACAGAATTACATCCATGCGCTATATTAGCAAAAGGTCCTCCATGTATAATTGCAGGATTGTTTTCTAATGTTTGTGTTACGTTTGGTCTTATAGCTTCTTTAAGAAGTACTGTCATAGGACCTTGAGCATTTAGATCTTTTGCATAAACCGGTTTTTTATCTCGGTTATATCCAATTGTGATATTTCCAATTCTTTTCTCTAAATCTTCTAGATCATTCGATAAACAAAAGATTGCCATTATTTCTGATGCAACAGTAATATCAAAACCATCTTCTCTAGGAAATCCATTAGCAACTCCACCTAAATTAATATTTATCGATCTCAAAGATCTATCATTCATATCCATGACTCTTTTCCAAACAATTCTTCTAACATCTATGTCTAATTTATTTCCCCAATAAATATGATTATCAATTAATGCAGATAACAAATTATGAGCAGATGTGATTGCATGGAAATCACCTGTGAAATGTAAATTTATTTGTTCCATAGGAACAACTTGAGCATATCCTCCACCAGCTGCACCACCTTTCATTCCAAATGAAGGACCAAGGCTCGGTTCTCTTAAACAAACAATAGATTTTTTTCCAATTTTATTTAATCCATCATTTAATCCAACAGAAGTAGTTGTTTTACCTTCTCCAGCTGGAGTTGGTGTGATTGCAGTTACTAAAATTAATTTTCCATCTGGCTTATCTTTAAGCTTGTCTAAATATTCTAGATTAATTTTTGCGATGTGTCTTCCCATTGGGCTGAAAGCTGCACTTTCATCAGGGACATTTATTTTTGCTAAAATATCATTTATTGGTTGCATTTTAGCTTCTCTAGCTATCTGAATATCTGACTTTACATCGCTCATGAATAATCCTTTAAATTAAAAACATTTACCTGTGACTTCTTATCCTTTTTTGAGATATTTGGAAACTTCTAAAAAATATATATAAAAAAAATAAGCACTATTTATAATCTTTGTTATAAAATTATTTAATGCAGAAGTATTCGATATTTAATTTAGTTAAAAACGCATTCTCTAATCATAAGAATTGGGATCTAGCTTGGAAAGATCCAACACCTAAAGAAGAATATGATGTTGTAATTATAGGTGGTGGTGGTCATGGATTAGCTACCGCATATTATCTTGCTAAAGAGCATAACATTACAAAAGTTGCAATTATCGAGAAAGGTTGGATTGGAGGAGGAAATGTAGGACGTAACACCACAATTATTAGATCCAATTATATGCATGATGAAAATGGTTTGTTTAGTGAGTTTGGAATGGATTTATGGAGAAAGATGAGTCAGGACCTGAACTACAATGTAATGTTTTCTCCAAGAGGAATTATTAATCTTGCTCATTCAGATGCTCAAATGAATGCTTATGCAAGAAGAGGAAATTCAATGAGATTAAATGGAATAGATGCAGTTCTTTTAAATAGAGAGGAAGTTAAAGAAATTATTCCAATGGCTGATTTTTCTGACAACGTAAGATTTCCAATTTTTGGTGGCTTGATGCAACCAAGTGCAGGAACAGCAAGACATGATGCCGTTGCATGGGGTTATGCACGTCAGGCAGATTCAATGGGGGTAGATATTATTCAGAATTGTGAAGTAATAGGATTTGATGTTTCAGCGGGAAAAATAAATGGCATTAGAACTTCACGTGGAAATATTAAAGCAAAAAAAGTTGGTTTATGTGTTGCTGGTAGTACAAATATTTTAGCAGAAAAATTAAACATGACTTTACCAATAGAAACTCATTTACTTCAAGCATGTGTTTCTGAACCAATTAAACCAGTTCTGGACAATGTAGTTACATTTGGTGCAGGACACTTTTATGTTAGTCAGTCAGACAAAGGTGAAATGGTAATGGGTGGAGATTTAGATGGATACAATAGTTATGCGCAAAGAGGAAACTTACCAACCTTACAGCATGTATTGACAGAAGGGATTGCGATGATGCCATTTTTAAGCAAATTAAAAATGCTTAGAACTTGGGGTGGTATTATGGATATGTCAATGGATGGTTCACCAATTATTGATAAAACTCATATTGAAGGTTTGTATTTAAATTGCGGATGGTGTTATGGAGGATTTAAAGCCACACCTGCTTCAGGTTGGACATTTGCTCATACAATCGCACAAGATAGAGTTCATGAATTAAACGCAGGCTATAGCTTAAATAGATTCAGCACAGGCCATCTTATTGATGAGAAGGGACTTGGAACCAAAACCTGGATATCTTAAATGCTTTACATTAATTGCCCACATTGTGGAATGAGATCTCAAAATGAATTTTCATACGGCGGTGACGCAAGTGTTAAAAGACCGGAACTTAATAAAGAAGTTTCTAATCAAGAATGGGATAACTTTGTTTATAATAGAAAAAGTTTAAGAGGAAAACATTTAGAGCTTTGGCAACATATTTTTGGATGTAGACAATGGATAAAGGTTGAGAGAGATACCGCAACTCATGAAATATTTAATACCTTTAAAGCTGATGAGGAAGTTACTTAATGACTCAAGGATTTAGAATTGAAAATGTTGGATTAATAAACAGAGATAAAAAATTATCTTTTAAATTTAATGGTAAAACTTACTTTGGTTATGAAGGCGATACCTTAGCATCAGCTTTATTAGCAAATGGAGTTCATTTAGTAGGAAGAAGTTTTAAATATCACAGACCCAGAGGTTTCTTTGGAGCAGGTGTAGACGAACCATATGCAGTTGTTCAACTTTATAGAAATGGTGAAACAGAACCTAATATTAAAGCAACTGAACAGGAGTTATTTGAGGGTTTAGAAGCAAAAAGTGTTAATTGTTGGCCTAATGTAAATTTTGATATTGGTGCAATCAATAATTTTTTAAAAATTTTTCTGCCTGCAGGGTTTTATTACAAAACTTTTATGTGGCCAAAAAGTTTTTGGTACAGAATTTATGAACCTTTTATAAGAAAAGCAGCTGGTTTAGGTGTAGCTTCAACCAAACACGATAATGAAAGATATGAACATAAATATGAATACTGTGATTTATTAATTGCAGGTTCAGGGCCCTCAGGTTTAGCTGGTGCTTATGCTGCAGCAAAAAATGGAGCGAAAGTGATCTTAGCTGAAGATAAACCGAGATTTGGCGGATCTTTACTTACTAGTGATGTCAATATTGGTAATCAATCAGGAAAAGATTGGGCTGAAGGTATAGTTGCTGAGCTAAAAACAATGCCAAATGTTGTTGTAAAAAATAGATCTCAAATTTTTGGATACTATGATCACAATATGCTTGTCATGTCAGAAAAAGTCAGTGATCATTTACCGACAACTAAAAAATATCATCCAAATAAAAGGTTATGGTACATTCGTGCTAAGGAAGTTTTGATTTCTTCTGGATCAATTGAAAGACCAATAGTTTTTGGAAATAATGATACACCAGGAGTTATGCTTTCTTCAGCTGCTAAAGAATTTTTAAAAGTATATGGTGTTTTGGTTGGAAAAAAACCGTTAGTATTTACAAATAATGATAGTGGATACGAAACAGCAATTGAATTTAAAAAACATGGAGTAGATCCTATTGTATTAGATACTAGAAAAAATCCTGAGTCAGAAATAATTGATGAAGCAAAAAATTTAGGAATTAATATAAAG
>CACJRK010000004.1 GCA_902595795.1 uncultured Pelagibacteraceae bacterium | reverse complement strand
TTAATTTAGCTAAAAGAGTTGAGAAGCAATCAAATATTTATAAGCAACAATTATCGGAATGTAAAAATTCTTTATCAACGTCAAAATATATTATTTTTTAATTAAGCTGTTTTTTTAATTCAATATCAACTGCATCAATACGCTTAGTATTTTTTGCAAGAGCTAAATACATTGTTGGAGTAACATATAAAGTAAAGAAAGTTGAAATGATCATACCTCCTAAAATTGTAGAACCCACAGCTAATCTAGACCCTTCACCTGCACCTGGGCCAATATTTCCAATAACTAATGGAAGCATTGCTATCATTGTACTAAGTGAGGTCATAATGATTGGTCTAATTCTTAGTTGGCAAGCTTTAATTATGGCATCATGAATTTTAACACCTGTAGTTCTAATTTGGTTTGTATAGTCTACAATCAAAATACTATTCTTCGTGGATATACCTATAAGTATTATCAATGCAATTTGAGAGAAAATATTTACGGAACTGTTTAAAAACAAAATAAATACCAAGCCCCCAAAAACAGCTAGTGGAACTGTCAAAATAATTATAAATGGATGAATAAAAGAATTAAATGTTGCTGCCATAACTAAATAAGCAGTTAACAAAGCAAGAGCAAAAATTAAGTATATTTCATTTGTTGTTTCTTTTAACTCTTCAGATTTTCCTTTCCAAGTGATTTGATTTTGAGGAGCAACTCTAATCATGACATCTTCTAGGTATTTTATTGCTTCTGTTAGGGTATAATCTTCTGCAAGTGCAGCAGAAATTGTAACAGCTCTTTGACGATTGTATCTTGGAAGTGCTTCAGCAGTGCCTTTTTCTTTAAATTCAACTAAACTTGCAACAGATACAAGTTTACCAGTTGTTTCAGATCTAACAAAAATTTTTGATAACCCATCTTTATCTCTTCTGTCTGCTAAATATTGCTGTAAAATAATTGGGTATTCTCTTCCTTCTTTACTAAAGTTTGTTACTCTTTTTCCTCCATAAAGAGTTTCTAAAGTTCTACCTATATTTTCAGTAGAAACTCCTAAATCATTTGCTCTGTTTTTATTGGTGATTAATTTTACTTCAGGTTTATTTTTTGTATAATCACTTTCAATTCGAGACATATTTCTATTTTTTCTTAATTCTCTTAATACACTATTTTGAATTTCCTCTAATTCTTCGTAGCTAGATCCATAAATTACCATTTGAACAGGCTTATTATAACTCGACACTCTTATTGATTGGGGAGATATTGGAAAAGCAAAAGTTTCTGGCACAGAAACCACTTGCCCAATAGCTTCTCTCAGAATCACTTGACTACTTTTCTCTCTATTTTTCCATTCATCAAGTAATGCAATTATTATAAAACTGTTATAGGATGTTGCAGATTTTCCAAAACCTGGAACTCTCATTATAAGTCTTGCATATGGACTGTTTTCTGCTTGTAACAATCTCAATATTCTTCCTTCAATTATTTGAGCCTTTTCTTGTGTATATTCAAACGAACTTCCTTCATCAGTTGATCCAATAATCAAATAAGCACCTCTATCTTCTATTGGTATCAATTCTTTTTTAGAAAAATTAAATAAATATGCCGATGTAGCAATAATTAAAATAATAAATATTGAAATAGTTTTTTGTTTATTAATCCAATATGTAAGAGAGCTGACATAGAACCCTGTAAATGATTTGAAACCATTATTGAATTTTTTTACAAAAAAATTAATTTTTTCTTTTTTATTTAAAAATTTACTTCCAAGCATAGGTGATAAAGTTAAAGCTACAAATGAAGATACTACGATTGAGAAAGATAAAGCGATTGCAGTCTCTTTAAACAATGTTCCTGAAATTCCTTTAATAAAAATTAATGGTAAAAATACTGCAATTAGGATTAAAGTAGTCGCAATAATTGCAAATGTAATTTGTTTAGAACCTTTATATGCAGCTACTAATGGTGTTTCACCATTTTCTATCCTAGTATAAATTGCATCTGTCATAATCACAGAGTCATCCGTGATTATACCAATTGCTAGAATAAAGCTTAGCAATACGAAAATATTTATTGATAGATCAAAAATATATAGACCTAGAAATGATCCAATAAGACTAACAGGCAATGCAACTGCAGGCACTATTACAGCTTTAAGATTACCTAAAAAAAGATAAATAATTAAAACAACTAATACGAATGCAATTATTAAACTTTTATAAACTTCTTCAATTGCAGCACCAATATATGTTGCTCTATTAAATGCTATTTCTAATTTTAATCCATCTGGTAAAGATTTGTTTAGTTCTTTTATTTTAATTTTAATTTCCTTGGAAAGTTCAACAGTAGACGCACCACTTTTAGCATAAATTCCAATTCCTACTGTCTTTAAATTTACTGCATTTTTTCGTTGTGCTTTAAATAAGGTTTTTTCTGAAACAGGTCCAAATTCTATATTTGCTACATCAGATAAAATGATAACTTTTTCTTTATTTTTTTTAAGTGGTAATTGCTTAATTGTATCAATATTTGAGTAAGATTTATCAATGTTTAAAGTCAAATCTTTGTTACTTGCCTCTAAAGTTCCAGCTGGTAGATTTATATTTTCATTTCTGAGAGCTCTTTCAACTTCCTGAATTGTAAGATTATTTGCAGCTAATTTAATTGGATCTATCCAAACTCTAACACTAAGTTCTCTTAATCCACCAACTAAAATTCTACCAACATTAGGGACACTAGAAAATGCATCTATTAAATATCTTTCAGCATAATCACCAAGGTCTAAATCATTCCAGGTTGGAGAGGATAGACCCACCCACATTGTAGTTGTAAAACCTGCTGCTTGTTTTAAAATTTGTGGAGGGTTTGATTCACTTGGTAAATTATCAACAACTCTTGCCACTCTTTCCCTTATATCATTAGCGGCATCATCTAAATCAATGTCTGTATTGAATTGAATATTAATCCTACTTCTTCCATTTAGGGAACTTGAGTCAATATTTTTTATTCCCTCAGCTCCACCAATTACATCTTCAAGTTTTTGCGTTATTTCTTCATCAACTATTTCTGCAGAAGCAGATTTATAATCTGTTTGAACTTGAACTACTGGAGGCTGTATACCATCAGGAAGTTCTCGTACTGGCAGTTCTAAAAAAACAAAAATTCCAAAAATAATTAATATCAAAGACATGACCCAAGCCACAACAGGTCGTTTAATGCTAACTTCTGTTATATACATTTAATTATTTTTTCTCTTTATCTGATTTTTTAAAAATATTTTTTAACCAATCAAATTTACCTTTTTTTTCTTCAGCTTTTTTTGATTTATCTTTTTTACCCCAACCAGAATTTCCTTGCTGTTTTTTAGCATCTTTGTCAATTGGTCTTATGGTTAAATTTGGTCTTACTTTTTTTGTTCCTTCTGCAACAATTTTATCTCCATTATTTAATCCATCTAATATTTCTACAAAACCTACGTATCTATCACCTATAATTACTTTTGTTTTTGTGACTTTATTTTTTTCATCTACTTTATAAATAAAAACATTTTCACCTTCGACAATTGTACTTGTATCAGGAGCACTTAAGCCATTTCTTACGTCATATTTAATAGATATTTCTAAAAATGAACCAGGCAATATTTCACCAGATTCATTATCCATTTTAATTCTAGTTGCCAAAGCTCTTGTATCTTCACTTATCCTGCTAGCAAAAGAATCAACTTGGCCTTTATAAATTTTATTTTTATAACCAGAAAATTTAATATCAACTGGTAGACCAACCTTAATAAATGGAACAAAAATTTCAGGTATATCTACATCGCAATATATTGAGCTAGTATCTTCAAGGTTGATCAATATAGAAGATTTTGAAACCTCTATGTCTTCAGAAAACTCTCTTTTTCCAATAACTCCATCAAATTGTGCAATTATTTTTCTATTTTTAAGGTCAGCAATTACGTCCCCTTTTTTAACTTTTTGATTAAAATTTATTGGTTTTAGTATTTCGTATTTTTCAATTTTAAATGATTGGGTCTGAATAGGAGTTGCTGATCCATAAGTGCTGATAATATTTTCAAAAACTCTTTCTTGTGTAGTAGTTACTATTATTCCTGGAGGTGGCCTTTTACTAAATTTTTTTTTGAAATGATTTCCAATCATTGTTCTTCCAATAATTACAGTCGCAATGATTAAGAAAAATATGATTACTATGCTTGCTATTTTTGTAGATGTTTTCATAAGTTAATTTTTACCGTATTCAGCCCAAGAACCATCGTAAATTGTCGGCATATATTTAGCATTAATTAAAGAATAAGCTAGCGCCAATACACTTGCAGTTACTCCAGAACCACATGAAAATACTAGATTTTTATCATGGTCAAATTTAAAGGACTTAAATTTTTCCATTATTTTATCTTTACTAACGAAAGTATGGTCTTCGTTTACTAATTCAGAAAAGGGCAGGCAAAAAGAATTTTTTATCGAACCACTTCTAAGACCTTTCCTTGGTTCTGCAACTTTGCCTTCAAATCTTTCTCTACTTCTTGCATCAACAACATTAAATTTTCCTGTATCAATATTTTCATCTATTTGTTTTTTATTTTTAACAAGTTCTTTATTTTCTTTACATGCATACTTAGAAGTTTGAGTGTTCACTTTTTTATTATCTATAGATTTATTTTCTTTTTTCCATTTTTTTAATCCACCATCTAGAACATGAACAAGTTTAGGGTCATGTCCAAAATAAATTAAATTGTACCAACATCTACAAGAGCTAATAACATCGGAATTATCGTAAATTACTATTTCATCATTATTTTCTATGCCCATATTGCTTATTATTTTTTCCCAAGATTTAGGATCAGTAAGCATATGTGGTAAATCAGTATCTAATTTAGAATTTTTATCTAAGTCAAAAAAAATAGCATTTGGAATATGTTCCTTTGTATATTCCTCAAAACCGTTTCTTTGAGTTTGAGGCATATGCCATGAGCAATCAATAATTTTTACTTTATCAATATTATTTTCTAACCAACTTGTATCAACTAAAGACATTTTATCTTTTTTCCAAATATCGTTGATGATACTCTTCAGCTGGGCAATAATTTTTAACTAAAGAAGTTTTTGTTACTACTTTTCCTGATAATTTGATATTTTTTTTTTCTATCATTTTTTCAGCAGTAATTTTTTGCTGATCATTTAAATAAAATATTTCACTTCTATATTGAGTTCCGAAATCTGGTCCTTGAGAATTTAAGGTTGTTGGATCGTGAATTTCAAAAAAATATTCAAGAATTTTCTCGTAAGATATTACTTTAGGATCAAAATCTAATTTTACTACTTCTGCATGATTTGTTGTGCCTGTGCATACTTCTTTGTAATTTGTTTCAGCATTATGACCTCCACAATAACCTACTTCTGTTTTTATAACTCCATCAAGTTTACTAAACTTAATTTCTGGTCCCCAAAAACACCCTAATCCTAAAATTGCTATTTCCATTGATAATTAACTTAATTAATTTAAAGTTAATCATATGTTATCAAAAAATCAATTAGGCTTTTTTTACATGTTCATATCAGTATGTGCATTTTCACTTATGGATTTGATTGTTAAATGGTCTGATGATTATCCTGTTGGACAAGTATTATTTTTTAGGGGATTTTGTGGAATAATCCCAATTTTATTTCTTATTCCTAAAGATAGATATTTGGATTTTTATAAAACAACTAGACCCCTCCTTCATTTTAAAAGATGTTTAGCAGGATTAATTGCTTTGGTTTCTATTTTTGTGGCACTGAGAAATTTACCTTTAGCTACTGTTGTGAGTATTTCTTTTGCAGCACCAATATTTATTACAATATTTTCAATTTTTTTATTAAATGAAAAAGTTGGTCTTTATCGATGGCTAGCGGTCTTAGTTGGATTTGTTGGTATAATTTTCATAACAGAACCCGGTTTTAGCTCTTTAAATTTGTATTATATATATCCAATAATTTTTTGCTTGGGTTTATCTTATGTTGCTATAGCTATTAGAAAATTATCCTCAACCGAACCTGCCTGGTTAATTAGTTTTTTCTTTTCATTTTCGATAATGCTTTTAAGTTTTCTTTCTTTCTATCAGGGATGGATTTTACCTAGCTTAATTGATTTATTCTTACTATCCATGGTTGGTATATTAGGTGGTCTTGCTAATTTATGGTTATCACAATCTTACAAATATTCAGAAGTAAGTTTAGTTTCTCCTTTAAAATATCTTGGATTAGTCTTTGCTATAATATTTGGATATTTTATTTGGAACGAAATACCAACTTCTAAAACATTATTAGGTGCCTTATTAGTTATTTTTTCATCTATTATTATATTTAGAAGAGAGATGTATTTGAAAAAAAAGCTTTCAGTTTCACGTCATGAGTAAAACCCCATCATATTGGAATAAAGCAAAAAAATATTTATCAAAAAAAGACAAAACCATGTCTTATCTAATTAAAAAATATAAATCTCCATCAGAAACAGTTCTTACCTCAAGAAAAGATGTTTTCTTCTCCCTTTGTAAAAGTATTATTGGTCAACAAATTAGTGTTGCTGCTGCTAATTCAGTTTTTTTAAAATTTAAAAAAAAATGTAAAAATAAAATTAATGCAAAGGTAGTTAACAAGTTATCAAATACACAATTAAAAAGCTGTGGTCTAAGTAGACAGAAGGTAAAAGGAATTAAAAGTTTAGCAAAACAAGTATTGAATAAAGAGTTTAATCCAAGACTGATTTCAAAAATGTCTGATGAGGATGCTATTATTTATCTTTCACAACTTAGACAAATCGGAAGATGGTCTGCAGAAATGATCTTATTGTTTACTTATAATCGACCAAATATTTGGCCCACACAAGATATTGGACTTTTGAGAGCTATATCAAAAAACTTTAATAAAAAATATTTACCACCAGAAAGTTATGTAAAGTATTTAAACAAAAAATTTTCTCCTTACTGTTCTGTAGCAACTTGGTATTTGTGGCGAAGTATAGATCCTGAACCTATTCAGTACTAAATCGTTTTATATTTGTTTGTTTCAAAAATTAATTGAGCAACAATCGATAAAGCTATTTCAGGAGCAGATTTTCCTCCTATTTTAATTCCAATTGGTCCATGTATTGAGGCAATTTCCTCATCGTTAAATCCCTCTTCTTTTAATCTTTTGCATCTATTCTCGTGGGTTTTTTTACTTCCTAGAGCACCTATATAAAAAAATTTTTTTTCTAAAGCATATTTTAACGCTGGTTCGTCAATTTTTGGATCATGAGTCAAAGTAATTAATGCAGTATTAGAGCTAGTTTCAATTTTTTTAAAAAATTCTTCAGGCCATTCATTGATAATTTTAATGTTTTGAAATTTTTGTTTAGTTATGAAGTATTCTCTTGGATCAACAACAATAACATTAAAATTTAGATCTTTTAAATATTGAATTAAATATTGTGTAATATGTACTGCACCAACTATGATTACTTCAACTGGCTTAATATAATTTTGAATAAAAATCTCAGTACCATCAATAATACCACTTTTTTTTAGATTATAATAACTCTGTATTTCATTTTTATAATTAATAAAATTTTTACTAATTGGTGTTCCTAATTTAAATATTTCAGAGGATCCGTTATTTAAATTAGTTAAAACAGCAAATTGTTCATTAGATAACTTTTTTTTTATTATTTCTTTAAGTGTTTCTATTTTCATTAATTTATTTGCTCTATAAAAACAGTCATTTCTCCTCCACATGCAAGCCCTACGTCCCAAGCATTTTCATCAGAGACTTTGAAATCAATTTTCTTAAATGAATTTTTATTTTTTATTAATTCCAAACATTCAGTAATTACGCTTGTTTCTACACAACCACCAGAAACTGATCCTAAAAAATTACCTTTTTCATTAATTATCATTTTGCTTCCAATTTGGAATGGAGACGATCCCCAAGTTTCAACCACGGTTGCAAGAGCTACTTGTTGACCAGACTTAATCCATGAAATTGCTTCTTCTAAAATCGTATTTTTTAATGATTTTGTCATTTATTAAATTATTTTGAATTTTACATTCCTTCAAAAATAATGTGCTCTCTAACGGCATTATTTTCTAAGTGTTTTCTGGCCTCAACATACTCTTCGGAATTGTAACAATTTTTTGCAGTTTTAATATCTGGAAATTCTGCAAGAGCCACTCTAACCATTTCCCTACCTACCAAAGTTATATTATTTGCACTTCTAGCCAATATTCTTCCAGAATATTTTTCAACTGCCTCTTTAGCTTTAACGGCATATTTTTTAAGTCTTTCTTCATCTTTTATTTCAGTATAATTCGCAATCCAATAAGCTTTCATAATTCTCCTTTTTAAATTTTTTTAATTATGATACCAAATTTATGTGAAAAAATTATTTTTAAATTTATTTGGCACATTGGTATTTTTGATATTTTCATCATTAACACAAGTTAATGCTGATGAATTATTTAATAAAGGAAAAGAAGTTTTTCTAGAGGCTGGTAATTGTGCAGCATGCCATATGCTCTCAGATGCTGGATCAAACGCAATGGTTGGTCCAAATTTAAATGAAATTAGACCTGATATTCAAAGAATTATAATGGCAGTTAGAAACGGTATAGGAGTAATGCCCGCAATGGAGGGTATACTAACTGATGAGGAAATAGAAGCGGTTGCTCACTACACTTCTATAGCTGCAGAACAATAATAAAAATTTTAACTATAATTTTTTATCCAATGTTTAGCTATATCTACTCTTTTGCAAATCCAAATATCCTTAAATTTTGTGATGTAATTTAAAAATTTTTTAAGGGACTGTATTCTCCCAGGTCTTCCAATTAATCTACAATGTAAGCCAACCGACATCATCTTTGGTGATGTTTTTCCTTCCTCGTAAAGAGCATCGAAACTATCTTTTAAATAATTATAAAATTGTTCACCCGAATTAAATCCTTGATTAGTTGCAAATCTCATATCATTGTTATCAAGTGTGTAAGGAACCATGAGTTGTTTTTTATTACCTTTTTTTATCCAATAAGGAAGATCATCACTGTATGTATCGCTACAGTATAAAAAATTACCATTATCAATTACTAAATCTAAAGTATTTGTACTACATCTACCAGTGTACCAACCAGTAGGTTGAGTTCCAAAAATCTTTTTTATAGATTTTACTGCAAGTTTCATGTCATTCTTTTCTTTTTTCTTTGATACATTTTGATAATCAATCCATCTCCACCCATGACAAGCAACTTCATACTTTGCTTTTTTGATAGCTGTACAAACTTCTTTATTTCTCTCTAAGGCCATACCAACTCCAAAAATAGTAAGTGGAATTTTTTTTTTATTAAATAGATCGTGAATTCTCCAAAACCCTCTTCTTGATCCATATTCATAAATTGACTCCATGTTTAAGTGTCGACCTTTAATTGGTTTTGCTCCTATAATTTCTGATAAAAATACTTCTGAAGTTCTATCACCATGAAGAGTACAATTCTCTGCTCCTTCTTCATAATTTAGTACAAATTGCAAAGCTAACTTAGCATTACCAGGCCACCTTACTTTAATTTTTTTGGAACCATATCCCACCAAATCTCTTGGATATTTTTTTTTCATTTTTTTAAAATAATTTTATCTTTTTTAAATTTATAAATTACAAGATTTTTTCCTTTTCCCTTTCTATCAACAATTAGAAAATTCATATTTTTCATAGAAATAAGTGGAAAGTGCCAAATACCGGCATTGTAATTAACTCCAGTTTGTTTGGGGACCAAAAAGGATTCGATTTTATTTATATCCGGTTTATCTCCTCTCGGCGCTACAAATACTAAAAATTTTGTATCTTCCATTGGTATAAAGGCTTGGCTTCCTAAAGGATGTTTTTCCATCATATCAATTTTCATAGGAAACTTTCTTTTTTTCGCTTTAAAAATACTAACAATTGCTTTCCCATTTTTTTTAGAGGCATCTATGTTTATCAAATTATCAAATCTTTGAGCATACCCATCATTTATATTTATAGGATTTTTTTTAGACGTATCGATTAATTGACCAAATTTAGAAAAATTTTTTTTAGTTATTTTTTTTGCTTTTATTATGTTCATTTTACAAAATTTCCAAATGCTCTTATTCTTGAAATTCCACCATCTGGGTAGATATTTATTCTAAGATAATTTTCCTTACTTCTTTTAATTAAGAATTTTTTAAAAATATGTTTCTTGTGAGCTGACAGTTTTGATTTATTTAATATATATTTCCAACTTTTTGAATTTTTTACAATTGATTGATTAGATAGATCCTTTGTAATATTTGTAGTTTGAATTGAAAAACTATCGGGGTAGTTTCCTTTAAAATGATGGGTATCTATCTCTAGTTTTTTTATTAATCCTGGTTTTCCAAATTTTATTATAAGCCAATCAAAGTTTTTTCCTCTACTTCTTCTAGTTTCCCAACCATCTCCCATATTTTTTCCTTTACCAGGTGCTATAATATTTTCAGCCCTGCCAAAATGTTCATTATTACAACCAATAATTGAAGCACCATTTAAAACAGATGAAAGGTTGATAGTTTTTTTACTTGAAAAGTTTTTTTCCATTTCAATTTTTCCATAAAGCCTAAGTCTTGCAACTCCACCATCTGGAAAAATGTTTAGTCTTATATAATTAAAAACAGATTTGTTTTTTGATTTGAAGCTATGGTTTTGGCTTGGCCCAAGTTTTTTTTTGCTCAGTAAAGAAATCCATTTTGTTTTCTTATTAGGCTTTGTTTTACTTAAGCAACCCTCTAACGAAGCATGTGTGGGTTGGTTTCCATTGAAGTGCGTTGTGTCAATATCTATATCAAATATCTTTCCAGGTTTACCAAGTTTTAAAATTAAATAATCAAAACCTTTTGATCTTTTTCTCCTTGTTTCCCATCCATCCATCCATTTACCATGTTTGTCAAATAGTCCATCTTTAAAAACTGGAGTTTCGATGTTTAATATTCTATGAGCAGCTGCAAAAAAATCGTCAGTCTTGAATATAATTTTAGATCCAATTCTTGGATCAGCTAAGTTAATCATTTTTGCACTTATAAATTTTTTCATTTTTTATTTATTTCATTCAAGCGAAAGGTTGCGATTTTTTTTACTTGTTTTTTTGCTTCAAGGAATTCACTTTCTACATCACTTTGTATTCTTTGTCTAAAATTATTCAAAATTTCATTTTTATCTTTACCTTTTACGGCAATTATAAAAGGAAAATTAAACTTTTTTTTATATTCTGAATTTAATTTTTTAAATTCCTCATATTCATCATTAGAACATTGGTTTAATTTTGCAGAGGCTTGTTCTGATATAGACTCAGAGGTCATTTTTTTTGCTACAGCAAGCTCTGGATGTGCATTTAAAATCTCTAAAATTTTATTTTTTTCGTAATTTTCATAAATATCAAGCATTTTAAACATAATATCTTCGAAGTTTTTAAATGGTTTTGACTCAAAAGCTTCTACAGCTACTGATTCAGTTTTTTCAAAAACATTACCAAATACAGACAAAAAATCAGACTTGTTAAGATCGTTAATGTTATCTATTGTTCTCATATAACTTTAAATAATTTAAGTTTGAAATTAAATGATACTATAATTTTATGACAAAGCTCACAACTCATGTTTTAGATGTGTATTCTGGTAAACCTGGCAAAGGTATCCTGGTTGAGTTGTTTTATATTAATAATTCAGAACGAAAAAAATTAACGTCAACAAAACTCAATGAAGATGGTAGAGCTAACTCACCATTAGTAGAGGGAGATGTTTTTGTTAAGGGTAAATATGAATTAGTTTTTTATATTGGTGATTATTTTAAAAATACATCTTCAGCTAGCGATGTACCATTCTTGGATGACGTTGTTATCAGATTTGGTATTTCAGATCCCTTACAGCATTATCATGTTCCTTTACTTGTCTCACCTTGGAGTTATTCTACTTATAGAGGCAGTTAAGTGATATCGAATTCTGTTAAGTTTTTATTAAATGATAAGCTCATAGTAATCAAAAATCCTGATCCAAATCAAACATTACTTAATTATATTAGAACTGAATTAAAAAAGACTGGAACTAAAGAAGGATGCTCAGAGGGTGGTTGTGGTGCATGTACAATTGTTTTGGGTGAATTAGTCGATAATAACATTATCTATAAAGCAATCAATTCTTGTATTTCATTTGTCCCATCATTGAATGGTAAGCAACTTATAATTGTTGAAGATTTAGTTTCTGAAAATGGAAAACTTCACCCAGTTCAAGATGCGATGGTAAAATTTCATGGTTCTCAATGTGGTTTCTGTACGCCAGGATTTGTTATGTCTTTATTTTCAATGTTTAAAAATAATAAAAGTCTTGATAATGAATTAATAACAGATTCTATATCAGGTAATTTATGTCGTTGTACTGGCTATAGACCTATAATTGATGCTGCCAAAAGTTTAAATAAGATAAATAAGAATGATCAATTTTCTAAAAATAAAAATAAAGTTATTCAGCAATTAAAAAAAATTAAACCGAAAAATATTTATATTAAAAAAGATGATAAAATTTATTTTTCACCAAAAAATATTAAGGATTTAAAAGGTGTAATTAAAAAACATTCTAATTTTAGTTTTCTTGCTGGTGGAACTGACTTATCTTTAAAAGTTACAAAAGAGAGAAAAAAAATTCCATTTATAATTGATTTAAAAGAAATTGATGAATTAGATTTTATCAAAGTAAGTAAAAATTATTTAGAAGTTGGTTCCGCTACACCTTTAATAAAATTTGAAAAAGAAATTAAAAAATATTATCCAGATTTTTATTTAGTTCTAAAAAGATATGGCTCTGTTCAAATTCGAAATGTTGGAACTATAGGTGGCAATATTGCAACAGCATCTCCAATTGGTGATTCACTGCCAATTCTATTATCTTTAAATGCAGAGGTTTTAGTTGAAAGCTTTAATAAAAGAAAAGTTTTGCCTTTAAATAATTTTTTCCTTGATTACAGAAAAACTAAATTAAAAAAGAACGAATTTATTCACTCAATAAAAATACCATTATTTAAGAAAAATATTTTTAAGGCATTTAAAATATCAAAAAGATTTGATGATGATATTTCCTCTGTTTGTGGATCTTTTAATTTTGAAATTAATAATAATAAAATTAAAGAGGCTTATATTGCATATGGGGGTATGGCTGCTGTACCAAAAAGAGCTAAAGCATGTGAAAAAATTCTTAAAAATAAGCCTCTTACTGTCAATACTTTTGATCAAGCAAAAAATTATTTAGAAAAAGATTTAAGTCCTATTGGAGACATGAGAGCAAGCAAAGAATACAGATTAGAGATAGCAAAAAATTTATTGATGAAATGCTTTATAGAAATAAATTCCAATAAGTTATCAAGAGTGAATTAAATGAGCAAAGAGAACTACATTGAGGAAATAAGACCACATGATAGTGCCTATAAGCATGTAAGTGGTTATGCAGAATATACTGATGATATTAATGAACCAAAAAATACAATTTATGGAGCTATTGGTTTAAGCAAAAAAGCACATGCAATAATCAAAAATATAGACCTCACTGAAGTAAAAAAAAGTGAAGGAGTGATATCAGTAGTTACTCAAAGTGATATCCCTGGTAGAAATGACGTGGGTCCAGTTTTTGAAGGTGATCCAATTTTTACAGAAAAAAAAGTAGAGTTTTTTGGCCAGCCATTATTTGCTGTAGCTGCTACAACTACAGAGCTTGCTAGGAAGGCAGTATTAAAAGCTAAAGTTACCTATAAAGATTTAAAACCGGTTATCACAATAAAAGAAGCTTTAAATAAGAAGCAATTTTTATTTAAACCTAGAAAAGTTAAAAAAGGTAACCCTTCTAAAAAAATAAAAAATTCAAAAAATAATTTAAAAGGAAATTTTACAACTGGAAGCCAAGAGCATTTTTATTTAGAGGGCCAGGCGGCTTTTGTTGTTCCTAAAGAAGATGATAATTTTTTAGTTTATAGTTCGACACAACATCCATCAGAAACACAACAATTAATTGCAAAAATGTTCAATCAAAAAAGTAATTCAATAAATGTTGAAGTGAGAAGAATTGGAGGTGGGTTTGGAGGAAAGGAAACAAATTTTATGACAGCGTGTATTTGTGCGTTGTTGGCAAAAAAATCAGGTCAGCCAGTCAAATTAAGATTAGATAGAGATGATGATATAATATTGACTGGTAAAAGACACGAATTTTTATCTGAATATGAAGTTGGTTTTAATGATGATGGAATTATTGAAGGATTAAAAATAAACTTATCTTCAAATTGTGGAATGTCACCTGATTTATCAGTTGCAATAAATGAGAGAGCTTTGCTTCATATAGACAACGCATATTATATTTCGGATATTGAGGTAACAAATAATTTATGCAAAACAAATATTCCAACTTCAACTGCATTTAGAGGCTTCGGTGGAAATCAAGGTATGATGGCCATAGAAAATATTATAGATAATATTTCAAGGTATTTAAAAAAAGATCCTATAGAAGTTAGAAAAAAAAATTTTTATCAAAAAGATAAAAGAAATGTAACTCATTATGGGATGACTATTGAAGATAATGTAATTAACGAAATATTTAAAAATTTAGAAAATAAATCTAATTATAAAAAAAGATATTTAGATATTAGAAAATTCAATGAAAAAAATAAATTTAAAAAGAAGGGTATAGCTATTACACCTTTAAAATTTGGTATTTCATTTACAACTATTCATTTAAATCAAGCTGGAGCCTTAGTTCATATTTACACAGATGGAAGTGTGCATTTAAATCATGGAGGAATAGAAATGGGTCAGGGGACTCATACAAAGATAGCTCAATTAGTAGCCAATTCTTTAGGATTACCCTATAGTTTAGTTCATATTTCATCAACAAATACAGCTAAGGTTCCAAATACTTCAGCTAGTGCTGCTTCCTCAACTACTGATCTTAATGGTGCTGCAGCATTAAATGCAGTAGCAAAAATTAAATTAAATTTAGAAAAATTTATTAAGAAAAAATATAAAATTTATAATCTAGAAGCAGTTTATAAAGATCAATATATAATATTTGGAAATAGACAATTCGAATTTAAAAGTATAATTCAAGAGGCATATTTAAATAGAATTTCCCTTTCATCTTCAGGTTTCTACTCAACACCAAAAATTAATTTTGATAAAAAAAAATTTAGAGGAAGGCCTTTTTATTATTTTTGTTATGGCGCAGCTGTTTCAGAAGTAACTGTAGATACATTGACTGGTGAAAATATCTTGGAAAGAGTAGATATTTTACATGATGCCGGTAAACCAATAAATCCAGCACTAGAATTAGGCCAGATAGAGGGTGGTTTTGTGCAAGGACAAGGTTGGTTAACAATAGAAGAATTAAAGTGGAAATCAGATGGTCAGATTACAACTTTTTCTCCATCAACTTACAAAATACCTGCTGTAAGTGATATTCCAAAAAAATTTAATGTAGAAATTTTTAAAGAGGGATTAAACAAAGAAAAAGTTGTTAATAAAGCAAAAACAACTGGAGAACCTCCTTTGATGCTAGCAATGAGCGTTTTTTATGCAATTAAAGATGCAGTTGCTTCAATTGGAAATTATCAGTTTACACCAGAACTTAATGCACCAGCAACACCTGAAAGAATTTTAATGAGTATAAATAAAATTAAAAATAAAATAAAAAATTAAAATGGAAGATAAAAAAATATTTATGGCAAAAGCAATTGAACTTTCAATCAATAGCGCAAATACTATTGGTGGTCCTTTTGGAAGTGTCATAGTTAAGGATAACAAAATTATTGCAGAGGGATCTAATAAAGTAACTTATTCAAATGATCCAACAGCCCATGGAGAGATAGTAGCAATTCGGGAGGCCTGTAAAAAATTAAATACATTTAATCTTTCTGGATGTGAGATTTATACTTCTTGTGAACCTTGCCCCATGTGTCTTTCAGCAATTTATTGGTCTAGATTAGATAAAATATATTATGCAAACACCCGAGAAGATGCAAAAAATATAGATTTCGATGACTCGTTTATTTATAAAGAGATTCCAAAAAAAATTGATGATAGGAAAATTGAAATGATACAAATATTTAGAGATGAAGCTTTAAAAGCATTTGAAATTTGGGATAAAAAAGTAGATAAAATAAAATATTGATGGAATTTTTACCTTATACAATAAAATGGTTAGAAGTTATTCTTAGATGGGGCCATGTTTTATTTGCAATATTGTGGGTAGGTAATAGTTTTTTATTTAATTATTTAGATAATAATTTAAATAAAAATATAACAAGTGATGATATCGATGGTGAAGGATATCTGATGCATTCTGGTTTTTTTTATAAACTTTCAAGGTTAAAAACATCTCCACCTCAGGATTATTTAAATAGATTAGTAATCTTTAAATGGCAAAGTTACTTAACTTTTGTAACTGGAATGTTGCTCTTAGTTGTAATTTACTATTATAATGCTGGTGTATTAATGGTTGATAAACGTGTTTTATTAATGCCTCCTAGTTATGCCATTATTATTTCGCTTTTATCATTAATTGTTGCTTGGTTTATTTATGATCTTTTATGCAAATCAAAATTAATTGAGAATAATATTTTATTTATATTCACAGGAATAATTCTGTTAACACTTGTATCTTTTGGTCTCACAAAATTATTTGGACCTAAATTTGCAATTTTGAGCGTTGGGTTAATCATTGGTACTAATATGTTTGGTAATGTTTTTACAGTAATTATACCCAATCAAATGAATATAATTAGTAGTAGCGAAAGAGGTGAAAAATTTGACATGAGTTTATCCTTAGCAGCCAAACAACGGTCAATTCATAATAATTATTCAACTTTTTTAGTATTGTTTATAATGCTATCTGGGCATTCTAGCTTTTTAGTTTATCACCAATATAATTGGTTAATATTGTGTGCGATTGCAATTATTTCTGGGGTGGCAAGACATTATTTTAATTTAAGAGGAAGAAACATTCACAGGTTGTATATTTTAATTTCCTCAATAATAGCACTTATCGTTCTTGCAGTTTTAGTTTTATTATTTAAATAACTAGATATAAAAAATTATGTCTGAAAAAATGATTGTCAGCTGGGATGAGTACAACAAAACTGTTGAGAAACTAGCAATTCAAATTGATGAGAGTGGATACAAACCAACAATACTAGTTGGCATTATGCGTGGAGCAGCACCGATGATAGATGTTTTAAGTAGAATTTTTAAATTAAAATGTGCTTATCTTGCAGTTGAGTCTTACAGTGGTAAGGGAGTGGAGGATGAGCAAGGTGATATTGTGTTCTCAAGAGAAATGAGTTCTATAGCACCTAATATGGGTGGAAAAATACTTTTATGTGATGATTTATCTGATACAGGAATTACTTTTAACAAAAGTATAGATTGGTTAAAAAAATATGAACCCATTAAAGATAAAATAGAAGATATTAAAACTGCAACATTATTTAAAAAAAAGAAATCAACATTTGAGCCAGACTTCTGTGCAAATAGACTTCCTGATAATCCTTGGATAGTACAGCCCTTTGAAATTTATGAAGAATTAAGGATTGAAGAAATCAAAAAAAAACATCAGATATAAAAAAGGCCAGTTAAAAAACCGGCCTTTTAAAATTTTTAAATTGAAAACTGATTACTTAGGTATATCTCCTTCAACACCTTTAACATAAGTCATCATACCCGCAAGCATTCCATCATCTGCAGTTTTTCCTTCTGCTACCATTAAATTACCTTTCTGGTCATAAATTGGTCCTGTGAAAGAATGAACTTTACCAGATGCTAAATCTGCTTGAAGTTTTTTAACTTTTGATCTTAGGTCAGCTGGCATTTGTGAATCTAAATCTGATATCACCACCATACCGTCTCCAATACCATGCCAAGTATCTTTTTGGCTCCATGTACCGTTTGCAACAGCTTTAACTCTGTCTACGTAATATGGGCCCCAATTGTTTTCAACTGAAGTCAATACAGCTTTAGGAGCAAACTTGTCCATATCACTTGCTTGTCCAAAAGCATATACTCCAGCTTTTTCAGCAATTTGAACAATAGCAGTACTATCTGTATGTTGAGCAATTACATCAGCACCTTGGTCAATTAAAGCTTTTGCTGCTTCTGCTTCTTTACCTGGATCGTACCAAGTGAAAGCCCAAACAATTTTAGTTTTAATATTTGGATTAACTTTTTGAGCCGCTAAAGTAAATGAATTGATACCCCTGATAACTTCAGGAATTGGAAAAGATGCCACATAACCAATAACATTTGATTTTGTCATAGTTCCAGCGATTGTTCCTAAGATTGTTCTACCTTCGTAAAATCTAGCTGCGTATGTAGAAACATTTGGATGTTCTCTTTTATATCCAGTAGCATGTTCAAATTTTACATTTGGAAACTCTTTTGCAACTTTGTTAGTTGGATTCATGTATCCAAAACTAGTTGTAAAGATAACATCATGACCAGAATTAGCTAATTGTCTAAGAACCCTCTCAGCATCAGCACTTTCTGGAACACCTTCTACGTAAGTTGTTTTAAATCCGGCAGCTTCAACAGCTTTTCTACCTACATCATGCTGATATGTCCATCCATGGTCACCAGTTGGGCCAATATAAACAAATGCTGCTTTAACATCTTTTGCAATTGCAGCTACAGTAAACGTAAATAATAAAACTAAAGAAGAGACGAAAGAACGAATAAAAAATTTATGCATAAATTTATTTCCCCTTTTGATTTTTTAATAAGACTAAACTTAGATTAAATTATCTAAAAAAAAATAATTATTTTATAATTAATTGTCTTTATGAAAAGATTTCCCCAGAGAACTAGGAGTACTTAGCCTTATTTTTCTACTATCACGAGAAATTACAACCAAAACTATTATTGTAACGATGTAAGGTAGAGCTGTTAAAAATTGCACAGGAATTCTTACTCCAATTGCTTGCATATGAAATTGAATAATTGTTAATCCACCAAAAATCATAGCGCCAATTAAAATTTTAATTGGGTTCCACGTTGAGAAAACCACCAGAGCTAATGCGATCCAACCTCTTCCACCCGTCATATTTTCAATCCACTGAGGAGTATAAATCATGGATAAATATGCACCAGCAAGTCCACTCATTGCGCCTCCATAAAGTATACAAGCGTAACGAACTAACCTAACATTTATTCCTTGATTAGACGCAGACTCAGGTGAGTCTCCTACAGCTCTTACAATTAATCCAATTTTCGTTTTTTTTAAAAAATAGCTAGTTATGAAGGGAAGGGCAAAAGCAAAATAAAAAACAATTGAATGTCCAAATAATATTGGGCCGAAAAGTGGTATTGTATCTTTTAAACCTTCAAACAAAACAGGAAACTCTTTTCCAGGAATACCTACAAAATTTTTTCCTATCATCGCAGAAATACCAATTCCAAATATGGTAAGCGCCAAACCAGTAGCAACATGATTAGTGATTAATGTTTGAGTAAGGAATGCAAAAATAGTTGAAATTAGAACTCCAGCTAACATTGCACCAAAAACTGCAATAATCAAACTTCCTGTCACTGTCATTAGTGCGAAGCCTGATATAGCCCCAATGATCATCATTCCTTCAACACCAAGGTTTAGAACACCGGATCTTTCTGTAATAAGTTCACCACAGGACGCTAGGATCAAAGGAACAGCGGAAGCCATTATTGATGCAATTATCAGTCCAATAAAATTTATATCAATGATCATTTTTTTGAACCTATAAATTTAATTTTGAAAAAAAGTAAATAATCTGATGCAAGAAGAAAAAATAAAATCATTCCTTGAAAAACCTGACCAGTATATTTAGGAATTTGCATAAATATTTGAGCTGTTTCAGCACCCAAATAAGTTATTGCAACAACTAGTGATGCAAAGATAATACCAACAGGATGTAAACGACCCAAAAACGCTACAATTATAGCAGTAAAACCATAATCTGGAGAAATTTCTCTGTGAAGCTGACCAATAGGTCCAGTTATTTCTCCAACTCCAGCTAAACCTGCGCAAGCACCACTAATTAAAAAAACGAGAATGATCATTTTTTTACCTTTGTATCCGGCATATTTTGCTGTCTTTAAACTAAAACCTGAAACTTTCATTTGGAACCCTAAATACGTTTTATAAAAAACAAACCAACTGATAACCACTGCAGCTAAAGCTAAAAATATTCCTGCGTGAATTCTTAGTCCTTCAAATAATAACGGAAGTTTAGCAGAGTCACTGAACTGTCTGGTTTCAGGAAAATTAAATCCCTCTGGATTGCTCCAAGGACCAACAACAAGATAGTCCAAAATTAATTTTGAAACATATACCAACATAAGACTTACTAATATTTCATTTGTATTAAAGTAAGTTTTTAAAATTGCGGGTATTGACGCATACAGCATACCACCGATTGCACCAGCTAAAATTACTATTGGAAGAATATAAAAACCTTCTTGCTCATAAAACAATAATGCAACTCCTCCTGAAACTATCGCCCCGAAAGTTAATTGCCCTTCGGCTCCAATATTCCAGTTATTACTTTTAAAACAAAAAGATAAACCGATTGCAATTAAACAAAGAGGTGTAGCTTTTAATAGTAATTCACTGAAACCATATTTATCTGCAATTGGAACTATGAAAAAAAATTTAAGAGCTTCAAATGGTTTAAAACCTAAAATAAAAAAAATCAAACCTCCCGCTACTAATGTTAGAAAAATAGCTAACACAGGTGTAAAGAAAAAAATAGCTCTTGATGGTTGATCTCGTTTTACGATTTTAATCAATTTGCTCCTCCCATTAGTATCCCAAGTTTTTCAGAGGTAACTTCTTCAGAATTCATAATTTTTGACAATTTTCCTTTATGAATTACTGAAATTTTATCACTTAATTTTAATAACTCATCAGTGTCTGTAGATATTAATATAATTGATTTATTTTGTTCATTGATTTTAATCAATGTTTCGTGGATATAATTTATTGCTCCAACATCTAGACCCCAAGTTGGATTAAAACAAATTAATAAATCTGGAGAAGTTATTAATTCTCTTCCAATAATTAATTTTTGAAGATTACCTCCAGACAAAAATTGGCTTTTTAACTCTATGTTATCTGTATTAACATTAAAATCTGAAATTATTTTTTTGGAATGCTCTTTAATTTTGTTTTCGTTTATTAATCCGTTATTAAAAAAATTTGATGATTTAAAATTGTTTAGAGCTACATTTTCAAAAATTTTCATTTGTGGAATTGCAGCCTGCTCAAGCCTATCCTCTGGAGAAAAGGCCATCAAATATTCTCTTCTTTCTTGAGGATTTAAATCTCCTATATAATTTTTATTAAATTCTATAGAGTTCTTTTTCGAAATAATTTCACCACTTAATACTTGAAATAATTCACTTTGTCCGTTTCCTGATATACCAGCAATTCCTAAACACTCTCCTCGATTAACAGAAAAATTAATATCCATTAAATTTGTTTCAAAAGGATCTTCACTTGTAAAATTAAGATTAGTTATTTTAATTAACTGATCTGATGAAGTTTTTGTTTTTTTTTTCTTAATTGTTTTTAGGTTCTGACCCACCATTTTGTTAGCAAGTGACTCAATATTTTCGTTATTTATTTCACTTACAGAAACTAACTTTCCTCTTCTCATTACAGCAACTTCATCACAAAGCTGCATAACTTCCTTTAGTTTATGTGTAATATAAATAATTAAAATTCCTTCTTCTGAAAATTTTTTCAAAGATAAGAATAATTCACTCGTTTCTTGTTCTGTTAATACAGATGTTGGTTCATCCATAATTAAAACTTTTGGACTTCTTATTAGGCATCTTATTATTTCCACTTTCTGTTTTTGACCTGCTGATAGATTTAGAACAGGAATATCAAGATCAATTGAAAAATTATATTTTTTCATAATTGTATCAATTTTTTCTCTTAAACTTTCCCTTTCGTCATCTGAGTCTATTATTAAGTTTTCAAATACGGACAAAGTTTCAAAAAGATTAAAATGCTGGAATACCATTCCGATATCATTTTTTTTTGCATCTAATGGTGAATTGAGCTTTAGATTATTTTCATTTAAATAAATGTTACCTTCGTCAGGAATGATGACGCCTGATAGAATTTTAACTAGTGTAGATTTTCCAGCACCATTTTCTCCAAGAAGAGCATAAATTTTACCACTATTAAATTCGAGTGAAACATTGTCGTTTGCAACACACCCAGGATATATTTTAGTTACATTTAAAATTTTAAGGTTTGTATTCATTACTTAATTTAATGGTATAGAATTCCCATCCTTATTTTCCTGATATTGATTTGATAAAGTTTGATATTTTTTTTTAATTTCGTCTAATTGTTTTAAAATATTTTCTTTTTTTGAAGTAGGTAAATTTTCAATAAGTAAGTTTATATTTTGACTTTTCCAGTAAGAATTTTCTTTATTATATTCTCCATCATTAATTTTAAATACTTCTTTGAGTATATTTAAATCGTGTGGAATATAAAATTCATCATTTGTAGCAGTATAAGGAAACAAATAATAAAAATTATCAAATCCAGAAAATGTGATTGCACTCAAACACATACTACAGGGCTCGTGTGAACTTAAGAACATGCAGTCTTTTTCTTTTGGTCTTGTATTTGCATCTAATTCATAAAATTTTTTGAGAGTATGCATTTCTCCATGCCACAATGGATTTTCTATTTCATTATTTGTTTCTGCAACTATAAGCGATAAATCAACTTTTTTAATTATTGCGGCACCAAATACTTTACTACCTTTAGCAACACCTTTTTCAGTTAAGGGTAAAACCTTTTTTGAAAATATATTTAGTATCTTTTCTAGGGCTTTTTCATTCATACGCTTGAACCATCAAATAAAGAACACAATTGTTACTATAATTAAACTTAAAAGTAATAAGAAATAAATTATTTATACAACTTAAAAGTTAATAATTTATTAAACAAAAAATGTTAATTTAAACTTATGTCAAAACTTAAATCAGCAATAAGTCTTGTAATTGTATTAATTTTTTTTTCAGGGTGCCAAACTGTTAAAAATAAAACAGATGCTATTGTTGAAAAGGAAAATGAAAAATTAAGTAAATTTCTTGGAAAATCAGCTAGTGAACTTCAGATGGAGCTTGGAAAACCAGACGAAGACTTTAAAAATGCTAAAGGCAATTTTGAGTTTGTTTATAATAGCAAAAAATACCTTGTTCCATGTGAACGTAGGTTTGAAATAAATTCAGAAAATATAGTTGTGGGTTTTGTTTCAAACGGTTGCTTTTAAAATTTATTAATTAAAATAAATCTGCTCATTATAGGTTTTTTTTCACTATCTAAAGTGGAGTTATTCTAAACTAATCAGTTTTTTTATATTAATTCATAGCCAATAATGTAACGTCTATTTAGTTAACGACGGAGGTTATATGGCTTCAAGAAAAACAAAAGCGGGCTCTACAAACAGTCCGGATAAAAAACTTCCATTAAATAAATCCATACCTTTAGGAATTCAGCACGTACTAGCAATGTTTGCTGGTAACATAACTGTTCCTATTATTGTGGCTGGAGTTTTTGGTCAAACGCCTGAGCAAAAAATATTTTTGATTCAAATGGCTTTGTTTGTAGCGGGAGTTGCAACAATTATCCAAACTGTTGGATATAAAGAAATTGGCGCAAGACTTCCTATTGTTCAAGGAACAAGTTTTGCATTTATACCAATCATGCTACCATTTAAAGCAGCAGGATTAGGTGCAGTATTTACAGCTGCGTTCATTGGAGGAATTTTTCAAATTTTTATTGGAAAAGTTTTAAAACCAATAAGGCATCTATTTCCACCATTAGTCACTGGTATAGTTGTGTTAATGATCGGATTTAGTTTGCTTAAAGTTGGTTTTATGTATGCTGGTGGAGGTGGATGGTTAATGAACAATAAACCTGAAATCTTTGCAAATGCAAATCACTTAACAGTTGCCGCCTCAGTGTTCATAGTTGCTATCTTTTTCAATCTTAGAGGAAAAGGAATGGCTTCTGCAGCCTCAATTTTAATTGGAATAGTAGCTGGTTTCATAGTTGCAGCAGCACTAGGAATGGTTAACTATGGCAAAATTGCATCTGCAGCATGGTTTGCATTTCCAATGCCACTTCAATATGGAATTGATTTTGTACCTGGTGCAATAATTCTAATGTTGTTTATGTCAGTTGTTACAACAATTGAAACAATTGGAGACATAAGTGCTACGACAATGGGTGGTGCTAAACGAGAAGCAACTGATAAAGAAATATCAGGTGGAATTATGGCAGATGGTGTGGGTACTGCATTTGGTGCAATATTTAATGCGATGCCAAACACATCCTATTCACAAAATGCTGGACTAGTTGCGTTTACAGGTGTGGTAAGTAGGCACGTTGGAACTATTGCAGGAATAGCCTTGGTTCTAATGGGATTATTTCCAAAATTAGGTGGAATAATCGCTGCAATGCCAGAGTCTGTGATTGGTGGAGCAGCAATCATTATGTTTGGTATGATTGTAGCTGCTGGAATTAAATTGATTTCAAGGGCAGAAATGGATCAAAGAAATTTATTAATCTTAGCTCTTTCTTTGTCTTTTGGAATTGGGATGTCACTGTTACCAGACTTTGTAAAAAATATTCCAGATTTTGGAATAAGTTTAAAACTATTGTTAACAACTGGACTTATACCTGCTGGATTATTAGCATTTGCTTTGAATGCTATAATGGCAAAGAAATAATTAATTCAAACTTGTGGGGAGAAATCCCCACAAGCAAGGTTTAAGACTTATTTAATTTCAATAAGCTTCTTTTTTTTATGTTCTGGAATTATTCTTTCACAAGATATTGTTAAAAGACCGTCTTTAAGCTCAGCACCATTAACTTTTACATCATCAGCAATAGTGAATGATCTTGCAAATTGTCTTTGAGAAATACCTTTATGAATAATTTCTCCATTAACATCACTGTCCTCAGACTTATTAACTTGTTTTGTTCTTACTGTTAATAAGTTGTCCTCGAACTCAACCTCAACGTCTTTTTTGCTAAAGCCAGCTAATGCTACTTCTATTGCATAGTTGTCTTTACCTGTTTTTCGAATGTTATATGGTGGATAATTTGACTGCATCGTCAAATTTCCATTTCCCAACATATTTTCAAATTGGTCAAACATATCATCAAAACCAATTGAAAAAGGTCTAAGTGAGTTAAATATAGATAGATCCTTACTTGTCATAATATTCTCCTTTGTTAAGCAAGTTTATTTATGAAAGCCCCATTAGGCGACTTACAAAATTTATATGGGAATTAATTTATTTTTTTCAAGATTAAAAATGTACTAAATTTTTTTGGAAATTTTTAATGCAAATGCATAGTCAATAGCAATTTCTTCTATTGCGCCATCTCTTCCTGATTTTCCACCATGACCAGCATTCATTTCGGTTTTCAAGAGAAGCAAATTATTATCTGTTTTATAGTCTCTAAGTTTTGCTGTAAACTTTGCAGGTTCATCAAATAAAACTCTATTATCACTTAAACTTGTTGTAATAAAAATATGTGGATAATCCATTTTTTTAATATTGTTGTAGGGCGCATATGAAAAAATATAATCAAAGTGTTCTTTATTCTCTTTTGCATTTCCAAATTCGTCAAATTCTCCAACGGTTAAAGGTAAAGAATGATCTAGATTTGTTGTTAAAGAATCTACAAAAGGAACAGCCATAATAATTCCTAAAAATAATTCAGGAGATTGATTGACTACAGCTCCCATTAATAATCCTCCAGCCGATCCACCCATTCCAATAATATTTCCTTTTGACGTATAATTCTTTTCGATCAAATATTTTGCTGCGTAAATATAATCTTCAAAAGTATTTTTTTTGTTTATTAATTTTCCCTCTTTCCACCACTTCATACCTTTTTCCATACCACCTCTGATGTGGGCTGTGGCCCAAATTATATCTCTATTGATAAGACTTAATCTTGTAGAAGAAAAACTTGGGGACATAGAATTTCCATAAGACCCATATCCATACAATAAAACATTTGCAGACCCATCAATTTTTGTTTTTTTGTGTCTAGTAATTGTTAATGGAACCATTCTTCCGTCATGAGATTTAAACTCAACTCTCTCAACAATATAGTCATCTTTATTATGACCAGATGGGATCTCTTGTTCTTTAACAAGTTCTTTAGATTTTGTTGCTAAATTATATTTAAATACTCTAGAAGGAGTTTTAGGTGAGGAGTATCCTAAATGAACTTCATCAGTATTTCTATCTTTTTGAGTTAAGCTTACTCCTGGAACATAAACAGATTCATCAGAAAAAATTAATTCTTCTTCTATATTTGTAGAAATATTTTTGACAAATAATTTATCTAGTGCATCTGATGTTTCACCACGAATAATCCAATTTTTAAGAAATGTTAATCCACCAATTAAAACTTCATCTTTTGCTGGGATATATGTTTTCCAATTTTGATTTCTTAAATTGTCACAAATATCAATTTTAAAGTCTTCAGCATTTTTATTTGTATGATTATAAAATTTACCATCCCATGAATTAACAGAATATAGAACACCTCTTTCCCTTTTAATAATAAGTTTTGGAGATGGATTTAATTCACCTGATTTAAAGTAATATTGCTCTGATGTATTGTGGTCAGAAGTATTTATAAAATAATATTTTTCATCTGAGCTTTTTCCAATTCCTACTGTAAAAGCCTCGCTTTTCTCCTCAAATATTAATTCATCTTTGCCATTAAAATCTCCTATTTTGTGCCTATATATTTTTCTTGCTCTATGATTTTCATCAAGTTTAGAATAAAAAATATATTTATCATCTAAACTAAATGTTATTCCACCTGATGTTTCAGTAATTTCTTTTGAAATAATTTTGTTTGTTTTTATATCCCTTAAATAAATTGTATAATACTCAGAACCTTTAAGATCTAAAGAGTATCCTAGGTATTTATCATTATTGCTTACCTCTAAATCTCCAACTCCAAAATATTCAGTTTTAAGTTTTTCTTTTTCTTTATCCCCATTCCATATTTCTTCTATAATTTCTGAACCAATTTTTTTTCTAAGTTTTATGGAATAATTTCCTTTTGTTGTAGTTTTTGTCCAATACTCATAGGTATGATCTTTATAATGTAAAGATTCATCATCTAATTTAATTCTTGCTTTAATCTCATCAAACAATTTATTTTGGATATCTTTTGTATCTTTTAGATGATGCTCTGTATAAACATTTTCATCTTCTAGATATTTTTTGACCTCAGGATCTAACCTACTTTTATCTTTAAGAACTTCCAATATATTATCTTGATGAATCCAGCTATAATTATCTTCCCATTCTATATTGTGGCAAGATTTTATCTCTAATTTTTTTTTTAATTGTGGTATTTTCATTTTAATAAGTTTGATTATATGAATATTTTTTTTCTAACAATAATATTTTTAATTTTAATTTACATTTTTTTAAGTTGGTTTGCTAAATCTTCATCTAAAAAATTAAGTGATTTTTTTCGAAAATCCATTATTTCTGGTTCTATAATTTTAGCAATAATAGCAATTGTAGCAGGGCGTTATATTTTTTCTTTACCTTTTCTTTTAGCAATATTACCGTTAATTAAAACAAAAGCAGGAATAACACTACTTCAACTGTTTAGACTCTGGACACTAATTAAAACACTACAAAACACAGGTCGATTTAATTTTAAGAATAATATAAAAGCAAATCATCAAGAAATGTCTAGAGATGAGGCGTGTCGGATACTTAATTTAGATCCTAATAAAGATTATTCGAAGGATGAAATTTTAAGTTCTTATAAAAAGATAATGAAAAAAATACACCCAGATGTGAGTCCGGAACTTAATAGACTTGCTTCTATAGTTAATCAGGCTAAAGAGGTTCTTATAAAATAAAAAAAAATGATAATTATTCACATAATTTTATCTAAAGGATTTGTTGGGTCAGAAAAATATGTACTAGATTTAGTGAAATACCAAAAGACAAAAAATAAGGTCTATGCAATTATTTCTAAAAAAAATCAGACTCTTAATAAATTATTAAAAAAAGAAATTAAAACTTTCGAGATAAGCGATTTTTTTAAAAAATTTTTTATTAATGATTTAATTAAAAAAATAAATCCTGATATCATTCATACTCACTTAGGAGATGCAATAAAAAATATCAATAAATCTCCAAAATATAAAATTGTATCCACTATGCACATGAATTATAGAGCTAAAGATTATAAAAATTCAGATGCTATAATAGTTTCAAATAACACACAATTTAAAGAAATAAAAAAAAATTTTAAAGGGAAGTTATTTAAGTCTTACTTATGGATTAATACACCAAAAATAAATATTTCTAAATCAAAATTAAAATCAAAATTAAAAATTTCTTCTAAAGATTTTGTTTTTGGTTCCATTGGAAGGTTTCATCATCAAAAAGGTTTTGATATTCTTATTAAAGTATTCCAAGATCTAAATTTACCTAACTGTGCTCTTATTTTAATTGGTGATGGACATGATGAGTTTATAAAATTTCAAAAAAATAATAAAAATTTAAGAATTGTTGGACATGTAGAAAATGTATCTAACTATTATAATTTATTTGATGCTGGGTTATTTTTGTCTAGGTGGGAGACATTTGGTTATTGTTTGATAGAAGGAATGAAATTTAGATTACCAATTATTACTACTAAACATATTGGAAATAAGGATTGGATAGATAAATTTTCAATATTTCAAATTAATCAGGGAAATGAAGCTAAACTAAAAAAATATATCTTAAAGTTATATAAGGCCAAATATAAGAAAAAGAATTACAACCTAAAAATGTTTGATTATAAAAAAAATTGTCAGTCAATAACTAGTATTTACAAAAAAATATTAATAAAATAATCTTTTATAATTATGATTAAAGGCATTTATGCAGCCTCAATGTCGGTCTTGAATGAGGACTTGACACTTGATATTAAAAAAACCATTCAACATGCTGAAATGGTCATTGATAATGGATGCCATGGTGTTGCAATTTTTGGAAGCACAGGTCAAGCACAATTAATTCCCGTGTCAGAAAAGATTAATTTAATTAATCACTTAATTTTCAGCAAACATAAAGAAAAATATATAATTGGTACTGGATTAAATTCTTTAGGTGAAACAATAAGTTTAATGAGAGTATCTAAATCGTTAAGTTTTAATAAATTTTTAATTATGCCTCCTGCGTATTATAAATATGGAGATAAAGAGGTAATTGATTTTTATAGTAAAATAATTAGATCACTTCCAGACAGTCAAATTATTTTATACAATTTTGAAAAATTGTGTGGATATAAATTTAGTATTGAGTGTGTAAAAGAACTTGTTAAAAAATTTCCAGAAAATATTGTAGGAGTTAAAGATAGTTCTTATAATCTTTTTGAGAATTTAGAATTAGATAATTTTTCAGTTTTGCCAGGCTCTGAATCAAAGTTGTATAAAGGACTTCAATTAGGCTGTTCTGGAATTATCACAGCCACATGTAACGCTACATCACAATTAGCGAGAAAAGTATATGATGACTTTCAAGCAGGAAATGAGCAAACAATAAATCAAAATTTGTGTGATGTAAGATTAGAATTTGAAAAGTATAATCTAATTTCAGGTCTCCATACTTACTTTGGAAAAGAAGATAAGAGTTATAGAAATCTTTTACCACCTCTAAGTATTTTGAATTCCAAAGATGAAAAAGATTTAACCAATAATTTAGGTAAATTAAATTTTTCATTAAAACCATCAATGGCGGCTTAATATGCAGCTTGCAAGATTTTTAAATAGTATTTTTAAAAAGGATGGCTTTATATTAGTTGATGCAAATTCAAAAAATTATATTATTGGAAATCCTATAAAAGAAAATCCAATTAAAGTAAAAATTTTAAAAAAAAATCTACATTACAAATTGTTATTTTATCCAGATCTTTATTTTGGAGAAGCTTATACAGACGGAGATATAATAATTGAAAATGGAAGTTTGACTGATTTTCTTGATCTTTCCCTAATGAATTTTGGTAGAGGAAATTTAAATTTTTTTAGTTATTTATTAAATAGATTGAGAGGATCTTATAGATATTTAACAAATTTTAATTTTATAAAAAAATCTAAAATGAATGTGTCTCATCATTATGATATATCAGATGATTTATATGATTTATTTTTAGATCCTAAGAGACAATACTCTTGTGCATATTTTAAGAATGAAACAGATACATTAGAAACAGCCCAAAATAATAAAATTCAACATATAATCAAAAAACTTAATATAAAATCAGATCAGAAAGTTTTAGACATAGGATGTGGATGGGGATCTTTAGCAATAGATATTGCAAAAAGTGCAAATTGCGAAGTAACAGGTATCACACTTTCAGAAAATCAATTTAACTACTGTAATAAAAGAGCAAAAGAACTTAATTTGGAAAATCAATTAAACTTTAAGCTAATGGATTATAGGGAACTTAATGAAAAGTTTGACAGAATAGTTAGTGTCGGAATGTTTGAACATGTTGGAAGAAAATTTTACAGGAAATTTTTTTCACAAGTTGAAAAACTTCTTAAAGATGATGGGGTATCATTAATTCACACCATAGGTTCAGTAAATCCGCCAAGGGATCCACATCCGTGGATTACTAAGTATATTTTTCCAGGTGGATATACTCCGAGCTTAAGTGAAGTAACAACACCAATTGAAAAAGCTGGTTTAATTGTTGCAGATATTGAGGTTTTAAGATTTCATTACTCTCATACGCTAAGACATTGGAAGGAAAATTGTCTCAAAAATAAAGAGAAAATAATTCAAATGTTTGATGAAAGATTTTTTAGAATGTGGGAATTTTATCTTGCTGGTTGTGAGATGGCATTTAAATGGGGTGACCAAGTTGTATATCAATTTCAATTAACAAAAAATTATTCATCAACACCAGTTACAAGAGACTATATTTATCAATAAATTATTGATAGATATTAATTTCCTTAAAATGAAAAAAAAGAAAAAAAAGTTAAAAAAAAACGTTTCTAAAAACAAAAATAAACAAAAAAATAAAAAGGCTTTTAAAAAACCTAAAAAAAGAAATATAAAAATAAGAAAAGCAAAACCAAGAAAATCCAAAAAAAAAAATAAAGTTAAAAAAACAAAAAAACTAATAAAAAAATTTAAATCAATAAAATCAAAGCAACCGGATTTTCTTTTAAAGTTAATAAATTTTCAAAATTCATTAAAACCTGAAATAAAGTTTAAAATAAATTTAGGTTTTGAAAAATATATTCAAGCATTTTTCGACAAAATAGCAGATACAATTTCTCAATACAGAATTCTTAAAAAGGATGAAGCAAGAAGACTAAAATTAGAAAAACAAGAAAAAGAAAGGTTAGAAAAGATTAAAATCGTAAAAGAAAAACAAAAAGAAGCAGAATTAAAAGTTAAATTTAAAGAACAAACTTTAAAAGATGAAATTAGGTTAGAAAAGCAAAGAACAAAAGAAATAAAATTATTTTTAAGAAAAGAACAAGCTCTTCTAAGAATAGAACAAGCGGAAAAACAAAAACGATTTTTACAGCAACTAAAACTAGATAAGCAAATAGAAAAATTTAGAGTTAGGGAAGTTAAAGAATTAGAAAAATTAGAAAAAATTTCACTACAAGAAAAAAGAGAAGATTATGCTGGTTTACAACAAAGAATCGAAAAATTAAAAGAAAAATATCGAATTTTAAGAGATCAAAAGATTAGAGAAAGAGTGGAGGCCTTAGGAGTTAAAATTCAAGGAGATGAAGATAGAGAAACACTTTTACAAAAAGAAAAAGAATATACTTTAGCAAGACAAAAAATTGAGTTTGCACTTGAAAGTTTTTATAGAAGTGCCAGCAGCTTAGTATTCCAATTAAACAAAAGACATATAACAAGACATATGTCTATCCTTAGATGCATAGATAGAAGGTTTGAAACAGGAGAAATATTTGTTAAATGGGATGAAGCTTCAGATGATGAGTGGCTTTTATTAATTTATATAAAAAATAATTCACCAGATGAAGGAATAGTTATTGAAGACAAAACAAACCCTGAAAAAAATATTTCTCATGAGTTTAAAAATAATGAAATATTTACGGCCTCAGATACTATGGTTGATGCTCTTACACAATTAATTGCAAGAAAAAGAGCCAAAAATATCAATTAAGTTATCTTATATAATTAAGTATTATTTAGAATGTTACTTTCTTCAATTTTAATGATTATTTTATATTTAATATTAAAATATGTTCTTGCGTGGATAAGGTATTTTAATGGCCTAGATTCTAGATTAGGTCAATCTACATGGCGATGGAGTTATGATTATCCTGTAGTTGGTGAAAGAGATATTTCAGATCTAGATGATAAAATTTTTGTTAGACTAAGGAGAAAAAGAAATAGAATTATAACTCTTATGTATTCAATTTTATTAATAATGTTTTTATTATCTATGTCTTTACTAAGTGAGTTTTTAATATTTTTCTTATCTTAGTTTTTAAGTTGTTTTTTATTCTTTAAATATAAAAAAAAGGCAATCATTTCGTACCCATATTTAAAGATTGTGAAAATTATTGGTAATTTAAAAAATTTATATAAAAATTTATACTTTGGAATTTTTTTCCAAACATAAAGAAATGCCTCCGCACCTTGAATAATTTTACCATTATCTTTAACATGTAATCTTCTTAATAACTCTTTATCATTTCTAGATGTTTCTTTTTCAGCATCTGAATTATTTGTTATATCTATCCAGTCAATATCTTTGATATTTTCTTTTTTATATAAGTTAATTTCTGATCTACAGATTTTACAAGAGTTATTAAAAAATACTTTCATTTAACAATAATTAACTTTAAGTAATAAATTGTACATGCGTAAAATGATCAGTTGAAAATTATCAACAAACCACTATTTAAGATGAATGAGTAATTTCTTTAACAAATCTGATTTAACAAGACAAGATGCAGATAAAATAGTATCTGAAACACTAAATAATTGTGATGATGGTGAGCTTTATTTAGAGGAGTCTAAATCAGAGTCAATTTTGCTAGATGACAACAAAATAAAAAGCTCAAACTATAGTTCTGATTTAGGATTTGGCTTCAGAGCTATTTCAAACGAGGTTGTTGCCTATTCATATTCAAACGAAATATCAAAAGATTCACTAAAAAATTCCTCAGAAAATCTTAAATCAACCCTTAAATCAATTAAAGGCACATATAATCATCAAATTCCAAAATCTAATAAAAAATTTTATAAAGATATTAATCCAATTGAACAAAAAACTTTAGACTCGAAATTAGAAGTTTTAAATAAAGTAAACGATTTTTTAAGAAAAAAAGATGGATCAGTAAAACAAGTAACTGCTAGTTTTGCTGGTGAGCAAAAATCAATTGAAATTATTCGATCAGGTGGAGAAGCGCTCACTGATGTACGTCCATTAATTAGATTTAATGTCTCTGTAATGTTGGAAAAAAATGGAAGAAAAGAAACGGGAGTATATGGAATTGGTGGCAGACAATCTTATGATGATTATTTAAAAAATGATAATTGGAAAACTGTTTGTGAAGAGGCTTTTAGAATTGCATCAGTAAATTTAGAAAGCAAACCAGCACCTGCTGGTGAGATGAAAGTAGTCTTAGGACCAGGTTGGCCTGCTATATTAATTCATGAAGCAATTGGTCATGGTCTAGAAGGAGATTTTAATAGAAAAAAAACATCAGCATTTCATGATCTTATGGGAAAAAAAGTTGCAAGTGAGGGAGTAACAATTGTTGATGATGGTACGATTGATAATAAAAGAGGTAGTTTAACTATTGATGATGAGGGAACGCCAACCGAGCGAACAGTTTTAATTGAAAATGGTATTCTTAAAAACTTTATGCAAGACAGGCACAATGCAAGATTAATGAATACAAGATCTACCGGATCAGGAAGAAGAGAAAATTATAGACATATTGTTTTGCCAAGGATGAGAAATACAATGATGTTAAGTGGCAATCAAACTCAAGATGAAATGATCAAATCTGTTGATAAAGGAATTTTTGCAGTAAGTTTTGGAGGTGGCCAGGTAGATATTACATCTGGTAAATTTGTATTTAATTGTACTGAAGCTTACGAAATAAATAATGGAAAAATTGGATCTCCAATTAAAGGCGCAACACTTATTGGTGATGGACCATCAATACTTAAAGAAGTATCAATGGTAGGAAATGATATGATGCTAGATCCAGGTATAGGAACTTGTGGAAAAGCTGGACAAGGAGTTCCGGTGGGAGTTGCTCAACCTTCAATTTTGATCGATAAAATGACAGTTGGTGGAACAAAACTTTAAAGTATTATGGTTAAGGATCAAGAATTTCTAAAATCGAAAGCTTCATATTGTTTAGATTTAGCAAAAAAAATGGGAGCAACTGATGCAAGTGTTACAGTTGGTCACTCAATTTCAGAAACAGTTAATTTTAGAAATAAATCCTTAGAAGCCTCGGATAGATCAGATGGATTGGCATTAAGTATAGAAACTTATTTAGGTAAAAGAAGATCATCAATTTCATCATCAAATTTACTAGATGAAAATATAAAAACTTTAATTGAAAAGTGCTTTGAAACTACAAAAATTACACCAGAGGATGAATTTAATTCTTTGCCTGATAAAAATTTATTAGCGAAACAAATTAGTAGCCTTAATTTGTATGATGAAACAAGGTTCGAAAACGATAAAAAAATAAAATATTTAAAAGATTTAGAGGAATCTGCTTCATCAGATAATCAAATCATAAATACAGAATCTAGTTTCACTGAAAATAAGTCTAATTTTATTTTAGCTAATAGCGATAGTTTTTGTGGCGGTTATAAAACCTCATCTTTTACTGCTTCCTGCGTAACAGTTGCAAAAGATGAAAAAAGCATGGAAAGAGACTATGAATTTTCAAGTAAAAGACATTTATCTGATATTAAGCAAGCAACAGATCTTGGAAATAAAGCTGCCAAACAAACTATTAGAAAATTGAGCCCAAAAAAAATTGGAAGTGAGAAGATCAGCATAATTTTTGATAAAAGAATTTCAAAAATAATGTTAAGTGAATTTGCAAGTGCAATATCTGCCTCTGCAATTGCTAGAGGTACTTCATTTTTAAAGGATAAAATTGATCAACAGGTTTTTGCTAATTCGATAAATGTAATTGATAAACCAGATATAATTAAAGGAATGGGTTCTCAAAGTTTTGATTCAGAAGGTGTAAATTCAAATACATTAAAACTTATAGAGAATGGAATACTTAAAAATTATCTTGTAGATACATATAACGGAAAAAAATTAAATTTAAAATCAAATGGAAGAAGTGGTGGAACTACTAATCTATATTTTGAAAATGGAAATATTAGTTATGAAGATCTTATGAGTAAGAATTCGAGAAGTCTTTATATTACTGAAACTATTGGTCACGGATCTAACCTTGTGACAGGAGATTATTCAGTAGGTGCCAATGGTTTTTTAGTTGAAGATGGAGAATTTAAATATCCTGTTAACGAAATAACAATTGCTGGTAATTTTAAGGATATGTTCAAAAATATAATTTTAGCTAATGATTTAGAATTTGAATATTCAGTCAACTCACCCACTATGATGATAGAAGGTATGACTGTTGCAGGAAAATGAGCAGTTATTGTGTCATTGGCTCTGGAATTTCAGGAGCGACAATAGCCAATCTTTTAAGCAAAAAAAATTCTGTACATATTTATGATAAAGCTCGAGGTCCGGGTGGCAGATCTTCTTTTAAAAGATTAAATAAGTCAAAAGGATTTGACCACGGAGCACAATATATTTCTCCAAAATCAATTCAATTTAAAAAATTTATTACAATTTTATGTAAAAAAAAAATTCTAAAAAAATGGAGTGGCAAACATATTTTTTTAAACAAATTAAAAAAAGAAAATAAAAATCATGTTAAAATAATTGGCTGTAAAGGCAACAACGATATTAGCAAACATTTAATAAAGAATATAAAATGTAATTTTCAAAGTGAGTTAGATAAGATTAAATTTATAAATCATAAATGGAAATTATATTTTAAGAACAACCAAATAAAATATTATGATAAATTGATATTAACTTGCCCATTCCCACAATTAAAAAAATTATCAAAAAAATTTATAAAAGATCCATTCATCAAACAAAATATTAAAATGGATGCAAATATTACAGTCATGATTGAAATGCAAAAAACAAATAAAAACATATCGAGTTATTTATTTGACGACAAAATTTTAGGGTGGGCTGCTAAAGAAAATAGTAAAAAAAGATTTAAAAGTAATTATGATTTATGGACTTTACAAAGCACAAGCCTATGGTCAAACAAAAAAATAAATAAAAATAGAGAAAATAAAGAAAAAAATTCAAAGATTTTGATTGATCGTTTTTTTCAACTTACTGGAATTGAAAAAAAAAAAATATTAACTTCATTAAATCATGGTTGGAAATATTCTTCAAATTCTAAACCCTTAAAAGTTAAAAGTTATTGGAATACTAAATTTAATTTAGGTGTGTGTGCAGATTGGTTTGTAGGTCCTAGAGTAGAGGCCGGATGGATAAGTGCAAACGATCTTTTTAAAAAAATAAATAAATAATTTTATTCAAGATTTTTTAAGCGATATTCCCAATTACCCATTCTCTTATATGTAATTTTAACAATAACTGAAGTTTTTTTATCAAGCCAAATGTTAAAATTTAATTTTTTATCTTCAGGAAGAGACATATCTTTAGATGTAAGTTTGAAATGATCTGTTTCGTATTGTTTGCCATTAATTGAAATATTTTCCTTCCCAATAAAAGTAACTATTTGTTCTTTTATACTTCCAGAAATAGGACTTATTTGGCTTTCTGCTTGTAAAATTTTATGACTCCACCAATTTCCAATAATATTTTTAATAGAAGCTTCACCTGAATATGAAGATCCCTTGATATCAAACTTTTTATTATTTTTATCTAATTTTAAATTTACGAATTTTTCTTTTTTATTTTGAAGCGTTTTTGACTGAAAAGATATTAAATTATCTTTTAAATAAATTTCTTCACCGTATCCTTCTACTTTGAATATTGTTGCAGATAGTAATTTTACCTCAAATTTATATTGATTTTTTACTATAGTTTTTTCACCATCTCTTTTAAAAAAATAATTATTATACCCAATTACTTCATCATTTCTCAAGATCTCCATTTCTATTTTGTCAAATTTGTTATAATGACCTATATGGGCTAAAGAAATTGATGAGAAAAACACAACAACTAAAATAACTGCAAACTTTTTCATTTGCTGATTACAATATTAGAATTTTTCATCAATAGATATAGCTTATTACAATTATGTTTTTAAAAATAAAAAATATTCCAAAAGTAAAATGGAGCTCAGAAAAACCATTTAATTTTAAACCAAAGTTTTCTACATTTTTTTTCTTATGTTTTGGTTTGTCTTTATTTGGATTAGGCGAAGGATTGTTAATTGTTTCATTCACAGGAGCCTCTCCTTGGAGTGTTTTGGCCCAAGGTATTTCCTTAAATATTAATTTAAGTATTGGAACTATCACATTGTTAATAAGTATTGCTGTTTTAATTTTATGGATCCCTCTTGGACAAAAACCGGGGATGGGTACAATATTTAATGCTTTGATAATTGCAATTATGATTGATCTTTGCGTAAAATATATTCCAACACCATCAAATTATATTTATCAATTAATGTTAGCTATAATTTCTGTAATCATGGTTGGAATAGGCGGGGGTATTTACCTGGTATCAAATTTAGGAGCCGGTCCTAGAGATGGACTAATGATAGGATTACAAAAATTAACTAATTTTCCTATAGCTGTAGTGAGAGCAACATTAGAAATTTCAGTTGTTAGTATTGGATGGTATTTAGGAGGTACAGTAGGGATTGGAACATTATTATTTGCATTTGGTATAGGACCATGTGTTGCGTTAGGACTTTATTTAGTTGATAAAACTTTTGATTAAGCTGCGGCTATAGCTTTTTCGCTTTTTTTTCTTTCGTGTGGATCTAGAATTGCTTTTCTCAATCTACAAGAATCTGGAGTTATCTCTAGAGCTTCATCTATATTAAGCATACTTAATTGCTCTGCAATTGACATTTTTCTTACAGGTGTAAGTGCAACATTCTCATCAGTACCCTGAGTTCTCATATTGGTCAATTTCTTACCCTTCATTACATTAATAATCATATCACCTGGTTTAGGTGAAAGACCAACAATCATTCCAGGATAAACAGAGTCATTATGTGTAACAAACATTTCTCCTCGTGCCTGTAAGTTAAATATTGCGAATGCAACAGCTTTTCCTTGTTCCATAGATATTAATGCTCCATTTCTTCTACCTTCCATTTCACCTTCAAAAGGACCAAAGCTATGGAATATTCTATTGATCACTCCATTTCCTTTTGTAAGTGTAAGAAATCTACTTGTGTACCCCATTAAGCCTCTAGTAGGTGCATGAAAAATTAATCTTTTTTTATTGGTACCAGTGTCTTTTAATTCTATTAATTTACCTTTTCTTCTATTCATCGAATCAATCACTTTTGATGAATGTTCTTCATCAAGGTCTATTGTAATTTCTTCAATTGGCTCAAGTTTATTTCCACTTTCATCAGTTTTGTATAAAACTTTTGGAGGGCTTACTGTCATTTCAAAACCTTCTCTTCTCATTTGAGTTAAAAGAATTTCCAACATCAACTCACCTCTGCCACTAACAACAAATGAGTCCTTTCCCTCGTCTTCTGAAAATGTAATTCCAACATTATTTTGAGCCTCTTGAACTAATCTATCTCTTATTTGGGTACTGGTTAATTTTTTACCTTCAGTTCCAGCTAAAGGTGAAGTATTAACAGTAATCGTAATTGACATTGTAGGAGGATCTATCGGAGTAGCAGGAATAGGCTTATTAATCTCTAGATCGCATATTGTATCAGCAACGTTTGCTTTTTCTAATCCAGCAACAACTACAATATCTCCTGCCTCGCCAACATCTATTGGAACTTTTTTTGTTCCTTCATATCTAAAAATTTTTGTTAATTTTCCTTCATCAACTTTTTCACCATTTAAATTAATTGCTTTTATAGATTGATTAGCTTTTGCAGTCCCTTGTGTAATTTTTCCAACTAAACTTCTTCCTAAAAAACTATCTGCATAAAGTAGCGTTGATAACATTGCAAAAGGTTTAGTTTTATCAAGTTCAGCAGGTTTTACATGACCAACAATTAAATTTAACAAAGGATTTAAATTTTCTCTTGGACCATCAACTTCATGATCTGCCCAACCTGATCTTCCACTTGCATATATAACTGGAAAATCTAATTGTTCTTCATTTGCGTCTAAGCTTACAAATAAATCAAATGTTTCATCTAAAACTTCATTTGCTCTTTGATCAGCTTTATCTAATTTGTTAATAACAACAATTGGTTTTAATCCTTGTTTGAGTGCTTTTGATAATACAAACTTTGTTTGAGGCATTACACCTTCAGCAGAGTCTATCAATAAAAGAGCTCCATCAGCCATACTTAAAACTCTTTCAACTTCAGCAGCGAAATCTCTGTGGCCTGGAGTATCTATAATATTTATTCTTGAATTGTTCCAATTAATTGAAGCAGGTTTTGCTAAAATTGTAATTCCTCTCTCTTTTTCAAGCTCTCCCGAGTCCATTAATCTTTCATCAACTACTTCATTATCTCTAAATGAACCACTTTGTTTCATTAAATTATCAATTAAAGTAGTTTTGCCATGATCAACATGGGCTATGATTGTGATGTTTCTGATATTATTGCTCATAAATTCTGGCTCTTATACATATTTAAAAGAATATTAAAACTCAAAAAAACTCATATCTGGCTTGAATAATTTTCAAAATTTAGGATTAATTTGTCTTTTTTTGCTTATCTTTTTTAATTTTTCTTTTTTCTTTAAAGTTTAATTTAGGTTTTTTTTTAACACTAGAATCTTTGAATGATTTACCGCTATATCTTTTCGACATAATTCAACTTCACATAAAAAAAAGGCCATCATAAGATGGCCTTTTAAATTTTATTTAAAAAAATGAGGGATTACATTCCCATTCCACCCATTCCACCCATGCCGCCCATACCACCAGGCATACCAGCAGGCATTCCTCCAGCAGCATCTTTTTCTTCTGGTTTGTCAGCAATCATTGCTTCTGTAGTTACTAACAATCCTGCAATTGAAGCAGCGTCTTGAAGTGCAGTTCTTACCACTTTTACGGGGTCAATGATGCCTTTTGCAAACATATCACAATACTCTTCGTTTTGTGCATCATAACCACTAGTTTTCTTTTTTTGCTCTAAAAGTTTACCAACTACTACTGAACCATCTACACCAGCATTTTTGGTAATTTGTCTTATCGGAGTTTCTAATGCTTTTCTCACTAGATCAACCCCAGCTTTTTGATCATCACCTTTTACTTTAACTTTATCAAGCTCTTGAGCAGCATAAAGAAGAGCACAACCACCGCCTGTTACAATTCCTTCTTCAACAGCAGCTCTAGTTGCGTTTAAAGCATCTTCAACTCTATCTTTTCTCTCTTTTACTTCAACTTCAGTTGCACCACCTACTTTGATAACTGCAACTCCACCAGCTAACTTAGCAAGTCTCTCTTGAAGCTTTTCTCTATCGTAGTCAGATGTAGTTTCTTCAACTTGTTTTTTAATTGATTCACATCTTGCCTCAATGTCAGATTTTTTACCACTGCCGTTTACAATAGTACTATTATCTTTATCTACTTTTATTTTTTTACAAGATCCAAGATCATCAAGTTTAACATTTTCAAGTTTGATACCCAAATCTTCTGAAATAACCTGGCCACCTGTTAAAATGGCAATATCCTCAAGCATAGCTTTTCTTCTATCACCAAATCCTGGAGCTTTAACAGCTACAACTTTTAAACCACCTCTTAATTTATTAACAACTAAAGTGGCTAAAGCTTCGCCCTCAACATCTTCAGAGATTATCATTAATGGTCTGCCTGCTTGAACAACAGCTTCTAGAAGTGGAACCATTGGCTGTAAGTTAGTTAATTTTTTTTCATGTAAAAGAATGAAAGGGTTTTCTAACTCAGTGGTCATTTTATCACTGTTTGTTATAAAGTATGGTGATAGATATCCTCTGTCAAATTGCATACCCTCAACTACGTCCAACTCAGTTTCAATACCTTTATTTTCTTCTACAGTGATAACGCCTTCATTACCAACTTTTTGCATTGCTTTTGCAATCATTGTACCAATTTCTTTATCACCATTAGCAGAAATTGTTCCAACTTGTGCTATTTCATCACTGTCTTTTACTTTTTTTGCAGATGCAACAAGAGTTTCTTTTACTGTTTCAACTGCAGCATCAATTCCTCTTTTAACGTCCATTGGATTCATTCCAGCAGTTACATATTTTACACCTTCTTTAACAATTGCTTGTGCAAGAATAGTTGCTGTGGTTGTTCCATCGCCTGCCTCATCGTTAGTTTTACTAGCAACTTCTTTAACCATTTGTGCACCCATGTTTTCAAATTTATCTTCTAGGTCTATTTCTTTAGCCACAGATACACCATCTTTAGTAATTCTAGGAGCACCGTAAGATTTATCCATTACAACATTTCGTCCTTTAGGTCCTAAAGTTACTTTGACAGTATCAGCCAAGACATTAACACCTCTTATCATTGCTGCTCTTGCTTCAGCATCAAATTTCACAACTTTTGCCATTATATTTCTCCTTTTAAAATTATATTATTTAGTTGAAATACCCATAATGTCTGACTCTTTCATTATGCTGTATTCTTTCCCATTAATTTTGACTTCAGTTCCTGACCATTTGCCAAATAAAACTTTATCACCAACTTTCACATCCATTGGAATTATTTTTCCATCCTCAGTTTTAGCACCACCACCTATAGCAACAACTTTTCCTTCTTGAGGTTTTTCTTGCGCTGTATCAGGGATAATTATTCCACCAGCGGTTTTTTCACTGCTATCTAGTACTTCTATTAAAACTCTGTCATGTAACGGTTTAAATTTCATAATATCTCCTTAATAAATCTTTATAAATATGAGCTTCATATAGATATTTCGCTGTCTATTTCAAGATGAGTCTCATACAGATTTATTAAAAAGCTAGTAAATTAGAGATTTTATGGTTTATACCTTAAAAATATGACTAAAAAATTAGATATATCAGGACTGAAGTCAATAGCTGATAATTACGATCTTTTCTATATAGACCTATGGGGTGTAATTCATAATGGAATTAAATTACATGAAAAAGCAATAATTGCTCTTAAAGAACTTTTAAAAAAAAATAAAAGTTTTGTACTTTTAACAAATGCACCAAGACCAAATGAAACTGTTAAAAATTTCTTGGAAAAAATGGGTATGGATAAAGATTTAAGAGATCATGTATTTACTTCAGGTGAGGCAGCACTAAGTTATTTAAAAAAAAATTTTTTATCTAAAAAATTTTATCATATTGGTCCACCTAGAGATTTTGATTTATTTAATTTATTTAAAGATAATAAAAGTGAAGACATTAAAGAGAGTGAGTATTTGTTATGCACTGGTTTATTTGAGGAGTTTGATAAAGACTTAAATTATTACAAAGATTTATTTGCTAATCATTTAAACAAAAGAATGATTTGTACAAATCCAGACTTAATTGTCGATCGTGGAAATGTAAGAGAGCTGTGTGCTGGCTCAGTTGCTATGGTTTTTGAAAAAATGGGTGGGCAAGTAATTTATTTTGGAAAACCTCATCCAGAAGTTTATAATCAATCGACTAATAATAATAATAAAAAAATATTAGCAATTGGTGATAATTTAAATACAGATATAAGAGGTGCAAATTTATTAAATTATGACTGCTTATTGATCTCTAATGGAATACATAAAGATGAAATCAATAATAAAGGTATTGAAAAAGTTGCAAAAGAATATGAGGTGATAGTAAATTTTATTCAGTCGGATTTAAAATGGTAAAACATTACTCTAATTTTAATATTCAAAAAAAGCATAAAGGCTCGATTATCTTAATCGGTAATTTTGATGGTCTACATAAGGGTCATCAAAAATTATTTAAGTTAGCGCAATCATACAAAAAAAAACATAATTTAAATATTGGTGTAATTAATTTTGATCCGATGCCCAAAATGTTTTTTAATAAAAAAATAAAAAATTTTAGACTCTCAAATGTTGAGCAAAAAATTAAATTACTTAGTAAATTAAAAGTTGATTTTGTGATAACAAAAAAATTTGATAAAAAATTTTCAAAAACTAAAGCATTAAATTTTATAAAAGAAATTCTTAATAAAAAATTAAATTCTAAATTTATTTTTGTAAGTAATAACTTTAGATTTGGAAATAATAGAGAGGGAAATGTTAATTTGTTAATTGAAAATGAAAAAAGCTATGATTATAAAGTTGTTAAACCAAAACCATTAATAAAAGATAAAAAAATTGTATCATCTTCTTTAATAAGAAATCTTTTGGAAAATGGATTTTTAACAAAAGCAAATAAACTTCTTGAAAGAAACTGGACTATAGAAGGAATTGTCAGAAAGGGGAGACAAGTTGGGAAAAAAATTGGTTTCCCAACCTGCAATATAGATATTCATGATTATGTTTTGGCTAAACCAGGTGTTTATGCTGTTAAAGTTCTAAGGAAAAATAATATTAAATATCTTAAAGGAATTGCTAATTTAGGATTTAGACCTACATTTAATCAAAAAAAAATCTTATTAGAAGTTCATTTATTTAATTTTTCTGGAAATCTTTATAATAAACTTTTATCAGTAGAGTTTTTAAAGTTTATTAGAAAAGAAAAAAAATTTAAAAATGTTAATCAATTAAAAGCTCAAATAAAAACTGATTTAAAAATTGCAAAAAATATCAAATGAGTAAATCACAAATTAATCTGCCAAAAACAGCTTTTTCTATGAAGGCCAATTTACCAACAAGAGAACCTGAAATTTTAGATTATTGGCAAAATATAAATCTTTATGAAGAAATAAGAAACTCAAGTAAAGGAAAAGAAAAGTTTGTTCTTCACGATGGCCCACCTTATGCGAATGGAAATATTCATATGGGTACAGCTCTTAATAAAATCTTGAAAGATATTATTGTAAAATTTCATCAAATGGATGGCAAAGACAGCATATATGTCCCAGGATGGGACTGTCATGGTCTACCCATTGAATGGAAAATAGAGGAACAATATAAAAAAAGTAAAAAAAATAAAAATGAAATTCCTGTAGTTGAGTTTAGAAAAGAGTGTCGATCATTTGCAGAAAAATGGATTGAAGTTCATAAGTCTCAATTTAAACGTTTAGGCGTTGTAGGAGATTGGGAAAATTATTATTCCACTATGAGTTTTGGAGCCGAAGCCCAAATTGTAAGAGAGCTAGGAAAGTTTTTAAAAGAGGGAAGTTTATATAGAGGTTTCAAACCAGTTTTATGGTCAACAGTTGAAAAAACAGCTCTTGCAGATGCAGAAGTTGAATATCAAGATCATAAATCTGATACTATTTATACATCTTTTTCAGTTAAATCATCTAATCTAAAAGAATTAGTTGGAAGCGATATTGTTATTTGGACAACAACACCGTGGACAATTCCAGCCAATAAAGCTTTAGCATATAATGAATCTCTCAATTATGTGATATTACAACTAGGAGATGATGGTGATTTTAAAAACAGAAAAATAGTTGTTGCGGAAGCTCTATTAGAGTCGGTTCTTAAAGATTGTGGAATAAAAGATTATAAAAAAATTCATACTTTAAAAGGAAAAGAATTTAAAAATACTATCTGTAACCATCCTTTTATTAAAATTGGGTATGAATATGATATTCCAATGCTTGAAGCGAGATTTGTTACAACTGACCAAGGAACAGGAATTGTTCATTGTGCCCCAAGTCATGGACCTGATGATTTTAATTTATGCTTAAACAATGGAATTAAAGCAATAGAAACGGTTGATGGAGATGGAAAATATACAAACAATGTTAAACTGTTTGAGGGCATCCATATTTTTAAAGCAAACTTAATTGTAATTGAAAAACTTAAAGAGCAAAAAAATTTATTATCTAATGGTGAATTAGTTCATTCTTATCCACATTCATGGCGATCTAAAGCACCACTTGTCCATAGAGCAACACCTCAATGGTTTATTTCTATGGAAAGTCATAAATTAAGATCTAAAGCTTTAAAGGCAATAGATGAAACAGTTTTTTTTCCAAGCAAAGGTAAGGAGAGATTAAAATCAATGATCGAAACTAGGCCTGATTGGTGTGTATCAAGACAAAGAGTTTGGGGTGTACCTCTTCCTATTTTCGTAAATAAAAAAACTAAAGAAATTTTAGTAGATGATGATGTTATTGAAAATATTGCTTCAATCTATGAGAATGAGGGTTCAGATTGCTGGTTTTCAGATGATCCTCAGAGATTTTTAGGTAATAAATATAAAGCTGAAGAGTTTGATAAATTAAGCGATATCGTTGAGGTTTGGTTTGATAGTGGATCAACTCATTCATTTGTATTAGAAAAAAGAGAAGATTTAAAATGGCCAGCTTCAATGTATTTAGAGGGATCTGATCAACACAGGGGATGGTTTCATTCATCACTTTTAGAGTCATGTGGGACTAGAGGAAGAGCTCCATTTGAATCTATTCTATCTCACGGTTTTGTTGTGGATGGCAAAGGATTAAAAATGTCAAAATCACTAGGAAATGTAATTGCACCTGATGATATCTTAAAAAAGTATGGCGCTGACATTTTAAGAATTTGGGTAGCATCATCAAATTATGCAGAGGATTTAAGAATTGATTATTCAATTCTAGATCAGCATGCTGAATCTTATAGAAAAATTAGAAATACTTTTAGATATTTACTTGGAAATATAAACGATAATTTTGAAAAAATAAATTTTGATGCACTCAATGTAAACGATTTACCTGAGTTAGAACAGCTAATGTTACATAAAATTTATGTTTTAAATAATAATTTTAAAAGATATTTTAGCAATTACGATTTTCATAATTTGTATAAAGAATTATTAAATTTTTGTACCGTTGATTTATCTTCTTTCTACTTTGATATTAGAAAAGACAATCTCTATTGTGATCCTATTGACTCAAAAAAAAGAAAATCAACAATTTTAACTCTTAATATTATTTTAAATGCTCTTTTAAAATGGTTTGCTCCTATTTTGTCTTTTACTACTGAAGAAATTTTTAGATTATTATTTAAGGGTCAAAAAAGTATTCACCTTGAAAAGTTTGTAGAATTCCCTGATAAATTTAAAAATGAAAAACTTAATGAAAAATGGTTAGAACTTATTAAGATAAGAAATGTATGTAATATTAGCATAGAAGAAAAACGAGCAAGTAAAGAAATTGGGTCAAGTCTAGAAGCAAAATTAAAAATTAATTTAGACCAAAAATTATCTGAAATTACAAAAAACATTGATTTTTCAGAGCTATGCATTACTTCCAGTGCAGAAATAGCTTTCAATCAAAACTCAGATATAAGTGTTGAAACAATAAAAGCCGAGGGTTCAAAATGCCCAGTATGTTGGAAAATTACTGAAGAGGCATGCTCAAGACATTCTGAATGATTTCAAAAAAATTAACCAAAAATTTTTATTTAAATTTGTTAATTGTAGCTTTGGTCTATGGTTTTGATAGAATATCAAAACTTTATATAATTTATCTTGATAAAAATAACTTTAATTCAGAAATATTTACATCTACATACCTTAACATTACTCTAATTTGGAATAGAGGAATAGCTTTTGGACTTTTTTCTTTTGATAGAGATTCTTTTTATAATGTATTGAGCGCTGTTATAGCATTTATAGTTTTTATACTTATAATAATGGCAATTAAAAACTCAGGTTTAAAAAGATTCTCTATTTTAATTGTTATTGGAGGAGCACTTGGTAACTTACATGATCGTTTGTACTATTCTGCTGTCCCAGACTTTATAGATTTTCATATAGGTGATTTTCATTGGTTTATTTTTAATGTATCAGATATATTTATAACTATTGGTGTAATTGGAATGATTATTTTAGAAATAATTGCTAATAATAAAAATAATGTTGATAAAAAAATTTAAACTTTTGATTTTTATAGGGATGATGAGTTTGTTTCTTTATGGCTGTAATACAGTTAAAGAAGCATTTGATCCACAAAGAAAAAATAGCACAGAAGAGTTTTTAGTTGAAAAAAAATCTCCACTTTCCATGCCGCCAGATTTTGAAAAATTACCAGTTCCTCGAAATGACAAGCAAATTAATCAAGATCAAGGTGAAGATATTAAATTTTTTATTACTGAGAATGATAACAATGGAGACCAATCAACCGAAAAAGAAAGTTCTGATATAGACTTCGAAAAATTGATATTGGATAAAATCAAAAGCAATTGATGTTAACTAACAATATAAATTTTATAAATTTTAAAGTTAAAAAAAAAAAATCCAATGTTAAAAAATATTTAAAATTAATTTTAAAAGAAAATAACCAAATAATCTTATCACTAAGCAAAAAATACAAAAATAACTTTAATAAAAAATTAACTAAATTTTTTAAAAAAGAATTAGATTATCGAATTATAGGTATGGGTGGTTCTTCTCTTGGTGCTCAAGCAATTTATGATTTTTTAAAAAGCAAAATTAAGAAAAATTTTATTTTTGTTGATAATCTTCAAGGCATAAAAAATAAGAATATAAAAAAAAGATTTAATAATCTTGTAATTTCAAAATCAGGAAATACCATTGAAACAATTGTTAATTCAAATATTTTAATAAAAAAAAGCGATAAAAATTTATTTTTAACAGATTATAAAAAAAGTTATCTTCGTGAGCTTGCAAATAAATTGAAAGCTAAAGTAATAGATCATAACAATTTTATAGGAGGAAGATATTCTGTTTTATCCGAAGTTGGAATGTTACCAGCAGAATTAATGGGCTTAAATTCAAAAACTTTTAGACAATTAAATAATATAATAAAAAATAAATCTTTTATGAATGCATTAATTTCCAATGTTGAAGCAACAATTTTTTTAATTAAAAATAAAAAATTTAATTCTGTAATACTTAACTATGATCAACAATCTGTTAGTTTGTTTAATTGGTATCAACAATTATTAGCTGAAAGTTTAGGTAAAAATAAAATTGGTTTGCTACCAATTATTTCTCTTATGCCTAAAGACAATCATAGTGTTATGCAGTTATATTTAGATGGTTTTAAGAATAACTTCTTTACTTTTTTTTATGTTAAAGAAAATAATTTATCTAAGATACTTAATAGTGAAATTCTAGAAGAATATAAATTTTTAAAAAATAAAAATGTGAGTGAAATTATTTATGCTCAAAAAAAAGCTACAGAAAATGTTTTTACAAAAAAAAAGATTCCTTTTAGGAGTTTTGAAATCAAAAAAAGAAATGAAAAAACTTTAGGTGAGCTTTTCTGTTTTTTTATTCTAGAGACAATATTACTTGGAAAAGCATTAAAGATTAACCCTTTTGATCAGCCAGCTGTTGAACTAATTAAAAAAGAAACAAATAAAATTTTAATTTAAATATACGATCCAAATATTATCTTTGAATTTCCATATTTTTTTTCGTCAATTAAATGAAAATTCTCTGGAAAAGTATCAATCTCTTTTTTATGTCTATGAATAATAATTATACCGTTTTCTTTAAGTATTTTATCACTAATTATTTTGTTTAGAATATTTTCTAAATTTTTTTCCTTGTAAGGTGGATCTAAAAAAATAATATCATATCTCAATTTTAAACTTTTAAATTCAAACTTGTTTAAAATATCTGATACAATAATTTCATAATTAATTTCTGATTTTAAATTATTTAGATTTTTTTGGAGAATGGGTAAAACTCTTTCATATTTTTCTATAAACGTAACATGATTAGCGCCTTGAGAAAGACATTCAATACCAAAAGAACCTACTCCAGAAAATAGGTCCAAAACGTATGATTTTTTTATATTAATTGAAAACTTATTTGAATGATTGATTATGTTGAATATAGACTCTTTTGTAAGATCTTTTAAAGGCCTAGTTTTTTTATCCTGTGGTTCAAGTAGTTTTTTCCCCTTAAATTTGCCACCAATAATTCTCATTAATCAATAACTTTAAAACCAATATCTCTTCTGTGAAATCCACCATTCCAATCTAATTTCTTTATACATTGATGTACTTCATTTCTAGCTTTTAAAAAATTATCAGAGAGTGAAATAAAGTTTAGCACACGTCCACCAGTAGCATATATTTTATTATTTTCTTTTTTAGTTCCAGCATGAAATAGAAAACTATTTTCGTTTACAGTAAAATTTTCAAGATTATTTATTAAAACATTTTTTTCATATGTATCTGGATATCCTTTTGAACACAAAACAACACACAAACTTTTTTTACTATTCCACTCAATATTTACGTCTGCAAGTTTTTTGTTACAACAAGCCTTAAGTATTTCTACTAAATCAGTTTTTAGTTTTGGAAGAATGGTTTGACACTCAGGATCGCCCATACGGACATTGTATTCGATTAGATAAGGTTCATTTTCAACAATCATCAAACCAGCATACAAAAAGCCTTTATACTCAGTACCAAGATTTGAGAGCCCTTTAAGTGTAGGTTTAATGATTTTACTTAAAATTTTATTTTTCAAATCAGCACTTATTAGTCGAGAAGGCGAGTAGGCTCCCATGCCACCAGTATTTTTGCCATTATCTCCTTCAAGAACCCTTTTATGATCTTGTGCAGTTTCAAAGCTTTTAATAGTAATCCCATCACTAATTATAAAATAGCTCATTTCTTCACCTTTAAGAAATTCCTCTATAAGTACATTTTTAGCTTCTCCAAATTTTCCATCAAATATTTCCTCGACTGCCATGAAACTTTCTTGTTCATTATTGCAAATATAAACTCCCTTGCCTGCAGCTAAGTTGTCAGCTTTGATTACATTGGGGTATTTTGTATTTTCTAAAAATTTTTTTGCATCAATTCTATTTTCAAAAATACCAAATTTGGCAGTAGGAATTCCGTAATCTTGACAGAGTTTTTTAGTAAAAATTTTAGAACCCTCTAGTTGAGAAGCAATTTTGTTAGGCCCAAATACTTTTATATTAAATTTTTCTAAATAATCTACAATTCCATTCACCAGTGGTTGTTCAGGACCTATAACAACTAAATCTATAGAATTGTCGTCAATGAATTTATACACTTTATCGAATTCATTTATATCTATATCAATATTAGTTGCAATTTTTGAAGTCCCTGCATTTCCAGGGATACAAAAAATTTCATTTATTCTAGAAGATTTAGATATTGTTGCTACTAATGCGTGTTCTCTACCACCGCTGCCTATAATTGCAATTTTCATATTAACATTTATATATCTTATAAATGAAAAATAAATTAGCTAAATTAAAATATATTCCCAATAATTTTAAAATTATTGAAGAGGGTGACCATGTAATTTGTGCTATTTCAAAAAAAAAAATACCTTTAGAAAATTTAAATTATTGGAATGTTGAAAAACAAGAGGCTTATTTTTCATATATTGAGTCTTCAGTTAAAAGAGAAAAAGAAGATAGTTAACTTTTCCATCGATCATGTGTCCAAATCCACTGGTCAACATTTTTTAAAATCATCTTTTCAAGAACATTATTGAGAAACTCAGTAATTTCCGAAATCGACTTTGTTTTGCTTACTTTGATTGGTTTTGAGATATAAATTTTAAAATAATTTGATTTTTTTCTCTCAATATAAATAGGTACTAACTCACAATTATATTTCTTTACTAGTTGAGCAGGTATAGTTGTTGTTGTTGCTAAATTGTTAAAAAATTTTACTTTTTCACCTTCTCTAACTCGCTGATCTATCATCAGGGCTATAGATTTACCTTCAATCAAATTTTTTATTATTTCACGACTACCAGCTCTACCTTTTTTAATCTGATTTTTACAAATGTGTTCTCTTCTAATTTTCTCCATCGTTTTATTTAAATAAATATTATTTAAAGGCCTATATATAGCTGCAAGATCTATTCCGGCCTTTTCTATTTCCATTGCCATAAGTTCAAAATTATTAAAATGACCTGAAATAAATACCGCCTTTTTATTATGTTTTTTTAGATTTTCCAAATGCTCTAAACCATCTATCGATAGATATTTTTTCAGCTCATTATTTCTAAATTTTTTTAAATATACATATTCAGCAAAAATTCTTCCATAATTGCCAAGTACATTCGAAGCTATTTTTGATGGATTGCTAGGTTGTTTAATATTTGCTTTTTTTAAATTTTGAATAATTATTTTTTTTGATCTAAATACTGGCCCTATTGTCTTCCCGATAAAAAAACCTAAATTAGATGAAAGTCGGTATCCCAATAGTTGAAATAAAATAAATAAAATTTTAATTAAAATGAATTCTAAAAAGTAAGCTATTTTTTTCATAATTTTGATATTAGAATTTTATTTAAGTTTTTTTTATTTTTGATTTCTAGCTTAATTTTTAAAAATTTAATATTTTTTCTTTGAATTTTATTTAACCTAAAAAAATCTTTTTCGGTTGTTACTAACGTTAAATTATATTTTTTGGCTTTATTTTTTAATTTATTTAGATCAATTTTTGTAAGTTTGTGGTGATCAGGAAAAATTATTTTTTTAACAATATTAAATTTATATTTAATTAATGTTTTTTCAAACTCATGTGGATTTCCAATTCCACAAAACATTAAATATTTTTTTTTTAAATTAAATTTTTTTAAATTTAAAGGCCTATACTTTCCTTCAAATATTTTAAAATTTTTATTTATTGATTTTAATTTAGATAAAAGTTTGTTATTTTTTTTCTCTCCATTTAAGAAAATTAAATCATAATTTTTTACTGTATCAAGTTTTTCTCTTAAAGGTCCTGCTGGAAGTATATACTCATTACCAAGCGCATATTCAGAATTAAAACATACGATTTTTAAATCATAATTTATATTTTTTTGTTGTAAGCCATCATCTAAAATTGCTACTTGATATTTTTTCTTTGAAGCGGCTAAAAGTGCATCCTCTCTATTATTTGACGATATAATCTTACCCTTATTATATAATAAATTAATTTCATCTAGCTGATTTTCATAATTTTTTTTTATAAATACTGTCTTAAATTTTTTTCTAAGCAATTCATTGATTTCTATTGCTAAAGATGTTTTGCCTGTTCCTCCAATAAATATATTGCCAATACAAATAGTCTTAATTTCAAAGTTTTTCTTAGTAGAAAATTTTTTTATGAGATTAATTAAATATGTAATTGCTGATAAAGGATATAGTATAAACGAAATAAAATTTTTTGTTTCCCAAAATTTAGGCTTGATTAATTTCATACTAAATATTTATTTATATAAAATAAATTTTTTTCAAGAACATCATTTCCTATCTTAATAATTTTTTTTATATTTTTATTTGTGGTCTTATTTTTTAATTTTTTTAATATTAAATTTTCCATTTTTAAAATATTAGATGTAGATGATGACATTTTAAGTTTATTTAAAAAAGCATATATTTCTTTGAAGTTTTTTACATTAGGTCCATTAATTATATAATTTCCTAATCTTGCGGGTTCAAGTGGATTTTGACCACCATGTTTTATTATTGATCCACCTACAAAAGATACATTTGTTAAACTGTAAAAACTAGAAGTCTCACCATAGCTATCAACTAAATATATGTCAGTATCTTTTCGAAGTTTTTGATTTGAAGAATGTGTAATGCAATTAAGATCAAGATTATTCAAATCATCTATAATTTCATTAGTTCTATTAATGTGTCTTGGAATAATTATTGTAATTAATTTTTTTTCTATCTTTTTTAATTTCCTATGTAATTTTCCAATTAATATTTCTTCGTCTTTATGAGTACTAGCTGCACACCATACTTTAAAATTTCTGAATTTATTTTTTAATGATTTTACTAGATGGCTCTGATTATTTTTTTGACCATAATATTTCAAATTACCTGCTGACTTTATATTTTTAACTTTTAATAATTTAAGATATTTTAAAGTTTCTAGGTTTTGAGGTAATGCTAGTGATATTTTTCCGAATACCTGGTTGGCAAAGTTTGGAAAAATTTGCCATTTATTAAAACTACGTTTTGTAATTCTTGCATTCATAATTATGATTGGAATATTGTTTAAATGTAAATTTTTGAACATATTAGGCCATATTTCTGAATCAATAAAAATTGCAATTTCTGGCTGCCAAAATCTAATAAATCTCTTTATTATATAGTTATTGTCTAATGGAAAATATACGTGCGATGTTTTTTTTAATCTAAGTTTTTTAAAAATCTTTGCTGAACTTGTAGTTGACGTTGAAAGTAAAATACCTTTTATTTTTTTATTTTCCTCTAATTTTTTAATAATTGGAACTATACTCATTAGCTCTCCAACACTCGTCGCATGTACCCAAATTTTTTTTTTTATTTTTTTTTGAGAATAAATACAAAATTTTTCTCCAACTCTTTTAATATCTTCTTTACCCTTAAATATTCGATAAATAATTATTATAGGTGATATGATAATAGTTAAGTTTGTAAGTATATTGTAAAAAAAATACATCAGTGCTCTTTAACTTGTCGCTCATAAAATTTTTTGTAAACTTTTGATTTCATTAAAAGCTCTTCATGATCTCCTGAGTCAATGATTTTACCATTATCTACAACATATATTTTATCCGAGTTAAGAATTGTTGATAATCTGTGAGCAATTACAATTGTTGTTTTGTTTAAAGTTAATTGACTTAGTGCTTTTTGAATCTTTTCTTCAGTTTTTGAATCTAATGACGAAGTTGCTTCATCTAGTAATATTATTTTACTTTTTTTTAGAAAAGCTCTTGCTATTGAAAGTCTTTGCTTTTCTCCACCAGACAATTTTACTCCATTTTCTCCAATCATGGTTTCATATCCATTCTCTAAATTGTTAATGAATTCACTGCACATTGATTTTTCTGCTGCTTCATATACATCTTCATTACTAGCCTGTGGTCTAGCATATTTAATATTATTTATAACTGTATCGTCAAATAATGTTGTGTTTTGATCAACTATTGATATTTGGCCTCTTAAAGATGCTAAATTAAATTTTGATATATCTTGGTCATCCAAATGAATATTACCATCATTTGGAGCATAAATTCTTGGAATCATATTTAATAATGTTGATTTACCCGATCCACTATGACCAACCAATGCTGTCATTTTACCACCGGTAAAATTTACATTAACATTTTGAAGGACTTTATTCTCTGGATTAGATTTGTAGCTAAAGTTAACATTTTCAAAAATAATATTTCCCTCTGAAATATTAAATTCATCTTTATCCTCGTTTAAATTAATTTCATTGTTTATGTCTATAATTGGAAGAATTCTATTTGCGGCCGCAAGACCTTGTTCAATTGCGACATTGACTTTGGTAAGTGTTTTTACAGGCTGATATGCTAACATCATCGCAGCAAGAAATGAGAAAAAGTTATTAATTGCTAACTCACCACTAATTATTAATTTTCCAGAATAAAATATTAATATGGCAATCATTATTCCTGTTAATATTTCCATTATAGGTGCAGATCTAATATAAACTGCTGAAATTTTTGCAGATTTTTCTTTTAAATCATTAACAAATTTTTCAGATCTCATATTTTCAAAGTTTTCTCTTTGAAAAATTTTTATTATTTTATGATTTTTAAAAAGGTCAATTAGATATCTATTTAAATCTCCAGATTTTTCTTGAGCTTGTGTTGATATTTTACTCATTCTTTTCCCTAAAACTTTTGCAGTTACTGATGCAAGAGGAATCATAATAATTGCAATTAATGAAAGCTTCCAGTTTTGAAAAAACATTACACAAAGCAATCCTAATAATGTAAGACCATCTTTAAAAATACTTAGAAATGCGTCAGCTAACATTTTTGTAATTTGATTTACATCAAAATTTAAATTTGAAATATATTTACCAGAATGTTTACTTTCGATGATCTCAGTATCAGCCATAATAAAAGACTTAAGCATATCTGTCTGTAAAATTTTTTTAACTTCCTCTGATACATTAATCATCAGTAGTTTTGCATAATAAAGAGATATACCTTTAGCACTAAAAGCTATTATAATTGCTATCGGAATAAGAATAATTAAAGTTTGATCTTTGTTAATAAATATTTTTTCAATTGCTGGATCTAAGAGCCAAGCTGTTGCAGAAGTACTTAGAGCTACTATTATTGAAAATAGAGCAGCTAACAATATTTTGCTAATAAATTTTTTCGTATATTCTTGATAAAGTCTTTTAAATATTTTTACTTTCATAATTTTTTTATATTAATTTTCCAATAAGAATATTAATGAAAATAATTAATCCTAAAAAATTGTTACTTTTAAATTTTGATAAACAATCAATTGATTGATTGGTATTTAATTTTTTAACCTGAAATACAAGTAGCTGCAAAATAGGGATAATCATAAATAAAAAATAATAAATTTTAAATGTCATTAATATTCCTACTAAAAATAAAGATATGATGAAAATAGAGTATGAAATAAACAAAAATTTTTTTGGATCATCTTTAAACTTTATTGAAGTTGATTTTACTCCTATTATTTCATCATCTTTAATATCTTGAAATCCATAAATTGTGTCGTAGCCTAGTGTCCAAAATATGGCTCCTAGATAAAATATAATTGGAACTATTGAGACTTCATTTGTAATTGAAATCCAAGCTAAAAATAACCCATAATTAAATGTAATTCCCAGAAATAATTGAGGCCAATAAGTAAATCTTTTCATCAATGGATAAGTAAAAGCTAAAGGCATTGAGATTAGAGCCATTAAAATCGTAAAATTGTTAAAATTAATTAATATCAAAAAAGCAAATGCACATAAAAATAATGCATAAACTGATGCGCGTTTTATAGATACTTTGTTTGAAGCGATGGGTCTATTTTTAGTTCTTTCAACTTTTTTATCAAAATTTTTATCTGCTATGTCGTTCACTATACATCCAGCTGATCTCATTAGTATTGATCCACAAAGAAAAAGTGCAGAATAAAAAAAATAAATTAATAAATTTGAATTAAAATCATAAGCTATTGTAAGTCCCCATAGGCATGGCCAAAACAACAGCATAAAGCCAATTGGCCTTTTCAATCTTGTAAGTTCAATAAATAACTTTATCTGGCTCATAATTTACTTGTAAATAACGAAGGCTAGATTCATAATCAATTTGATTCGTATGAATATAGATTATACAGTCACAGCATTAATGTTTCCTGCTATTCCGTTATTAATGGGAGTATATAGTAATAGGTTTCATTCTCTAAGTATTTTAATTAGACAATTACATGATGAACATGTTTATGAAAAGCATATTCCACCTGAGTGGAAAAAGCAGTTTATTAATTTAAGTGGAAGAATAACTCTTTTAAGATGGACAATACTATTTGCTGCTTTTGGATTTTTATTTAATATGTTGACTGTATTCGCTCTTTATTTGGATGAAGTTTTATTAGCAAGAGTAATTTTTGGATCTTGTTGTTTATCTATGATCATCTCAATAATATTCTTTATTAGAGAAATTCAAATTTCAACAAATGCATTGAAACTTCATATGTCTGATATGGATGTCGATGTTAATTAGGAATTAAAACAGCTGGTCCTAAAATTTTTCTTCCTTCAAGATCTTGATGTGCTTGAATAACTTCTTCTAACTTATACCTTTTAAAAATTTTAATTTTTATTTTACCAGAGCTAATTTTTTCAAACATTATTTTTGATGCTTCATCTAGCTCCATTCTCGTTGATAAGTATTGTTGCATAGAAGGTCTTACAAGATAAAGCCCTTTTGGCTGAATTACCTTAGGTACATTTATATCAGATAACGGTCCAGATGCATTACCAAATGAAACCATCATTCCTCTAACTGCCAAACACTCAATTGACCCATCTAATGTATCTTTACCAACACCATCGTAGACAACAGGGACACCTTTGCCATTAGTAATTTCCAAAACTTGTTTTGCAAAATCTTCTTTGTTATAATTAATGACATGATCATAACCATTTTCTTTTGCTATACTTACTTTTTTGTCAGATCCAACCGTACCTATAACAGTACAGCCTAAACTTTTTGCCCATTGTCCAAAAATTTGACCAACACCGCCAGCTGCTGCATGAAATAAAATGGTTTCTCCTGTTTTAACCGGATAAGTTTTGTGCAAAAGGTAAAAAGTTGTTAATCCTTTTGTCATTAAAGTTGCTGCTATTTCAAGATCTATACCGTCAGGTACTTTTACTAAATTTTTAGTAGTATAGTTTCTATGTGAGGAATAAGAACCCAAAGGAATACCAGCGTAAGAAATTTTATCTCCAACTTTAAAATTTTTTACGTTTTCTCCAGCATCAGTAATGATACCAGCGCCTTCTAATCCCAAACCTATCGGTAGTTTTAATGGATACAAACCTGATCTATGGTATGTATCAATGTAGTTGAGTCCAATTGCTTTTTGTTCAATTGTTACTTGATCAGGACCTGGCTTATCTAAAGAAATATCTTTAACTTCTAAAACTTCAGGTCCACCAGTTTTATTAATTTCTACAGCTTTCATAATTTATTTTACAAATGTACCATTATGATAATCTTGAACTGCTTGCAAGATTTCTGCTTTAGTATTCATCACAAATGGTCCACCTCTAGCTATTTCCTCATTAATTGGTTTACCTGAAATCACTAAAAACTTAGAATTTGATTTAGCCTTAACGGCTAAGTCCTCACCCTTTTTTAAAAGTATTAAAGTACTGTCTTTAACATTTTCATGTTTATTTTTACCAATTTCAATTTCTCCATTAATTAAATAAATAAAAGTATTGTGGGTAGATGATAATTTAAAATTAAATTCTTTATCCTTGTTAAGTTCAACGTCAAAATAAACCGGATCAACGTTATGACCTTTTACTGGTCCTTCAGCTTTTTCAAATTTTCCAGCAATTACTTTAACTTGTTTATCATCATCTTTATGAACACTCATTTTATCTGCATCAATATAAATATATTCAGGCTTACTCATCTTTAATTTAGCAGGCATATTGATCCATAATTGAAAACCATGAAGCTTCCCTTCTTTCATTGCAGGCATTTCAGAATGAATAATTCCACTTCCTGTTTTCATCCACTGTACATCACCTGCAGTCATTCTACCTTCACCGCCTGTACTATCTTTATGTTCAAATTCTCCAGCCAACATATAAGTCACTGTTTCTATTCCTCTATGAGGGTGTGGTGGAAAGCCCGCAACATAATCTTCGCTATTTTCTGATCCAAATTCATCAAGCATTAAGAAAGGATCAAAGTAATTTGGCTCAACACCAATACTTCTTTTTAATTTAACTCCAGCTCCATCAGATGCTTGGATAGGGTCAATAATTTTGTCAACTTCAATATTTTTCATATTAAACGATATAAGAAGTATTTATATTATATCAAGTAACTTACTAAGATTTTGAATTTCATGTTTTGGCACAAAGTCTAAATTATCAAAAATATTATTATTTCTTTTCACCCAAATAGAATTGTAACCATAATTTCCAGCGCCAGAAACATCCCAAGTATTTGCACTTAAAAAAGCAACTTCATTTTTTTGAATTTGATATTTTTTTATTGGAATGTCGTAAACTTTAGAGTCTGGTTTATAAACTCCAACTTCCTCAATTGAAAAAATATCATCAAATATATTTTCTAAATTATTGCTCTTAACCAGTTCATTAAGAAGGGAAGGAGCACCATTAGAAAGAATTGCAACTTTAAAATTTTTTTCTTTAAGTAATTTTAAAACTTCAGGAACTTCTTTAAATGGTGAAAGAATTTTATAAAGATCCAATAATTCATTTCTCATAGAAGAATCTATTTCATAAGTCTTCATTGATTTATCTAAACTGTCCTCTGTCACTTGCCAAAAATCCTTATGACGTTTCATTAAACTTCTTAGCCAAGTATATTCTAATTGTGTGGTTCTCCAATAATCGGCAAAACCTTCCCACTTATCACCTATTTTATCTTTACATTTTTCAGCAGCTGAATTTACATCAAATAAAGTGCCATAAGCATCAAAAATTATTGCTTTAATATTTTTCATAATTAAACTTATCTAAATGAGTAATATTAGATTATTTTATAGTGAAAGTTTATCACTTAATTTGACAGCCACTCTTAATAAATCTCAATCTCACTATGTTTCAAAAGTTATGAGAGTTAAAGAGAATGAATTTTTTTCTTTATTTAATAGTAGTGGCGAATGGGAAGCCAGAATTATGAATATATCTAAAAGTATAATTAAGTTTAATGTTACAAAACAATTAAGAAAGAAAGAAAATACTAAAGAGCTTTGGTTGGCTTTTTCCCCTATTAAATCAAACTATTTTAATTTCATGATTCAAAAATCTACAGAGCTTGGTGTAACAAAGTTTTCACCAATTATTTTTGATAGAACAATTGTTAGAAAAATCAACAAAGAGAGATTAGAAAAAGTAATCATAGAAGCTGCTGAACAGTCAAATAGAATAACTGTTCCAACAATAGAGGAGCCACAGAAATTAAAACATTTTCTAAGTAATGATATGGATTTAATATTTACTGATCTCAACACAACTAATACTAAAATTGATATTAAAAAGTTAACAACAAAGCCTACGTGTGTAATCATAGGACCTGAAGGAGATTTTTCTGAGGAGGAGAGGGAAGAGATTCTCAAATTTAATGGCGTTCAGCCTATTAAAATCAATGAAAACATCCTGAGATCTGAAACGGCTGTAATTTCTGCTCTATCGATCATAAATTACGCCATTAATTGATATTTTGTCGCTAAAAGTAAAAGTGTATTTTTTTAAAAGACGCTCTATATAGGGTAAAAAAATGAAAAAATTTTTATTTATAATTCTATCGTATTTTGCTGCATCAAATGCTTTTGCTAACCAACCAAAAGACTGGCAATTAGGGTTTCAAGAAGCGGCCTCTTCAACAATGAGAGACATCGTGAATTTTCACGACAAGTTGTTATTACCAATCATAATCGCAATTAGCGTTTTTGTATTATTTTTGATGGTATATGCATGCATTAGATTTAGAGAATCAGCAAACCCAGTTCCTTCAAAAAGAACTCACAATGTAGCAGTTGAAGTATTGTGGACTTTAATCCCTTGTTTGATTTTAATTGTTATGGCAGTTCCGTCTTTTAAAATTCTTTATTCACAAGATACAATTCCAAAAGCTGATGTAACTGTTAAAGCCATAGGTTACCAATGGTATTGGGGCTATGAGTATCCTGATGAGAAGATCATTTTCGACTCATACATGATTGAAGACAAAGATCTTAAGTCTAATCAGCCAAGATTATTAGCCGTAGATAATGAAGTTGTTGTACCAGTAAATAAAGTAGTAAAAGTTTTAATTACAGCAAATGATGTTCTTCATGCATGGGCATTACCTTCTTTTGGAGTAAAAAGAGATGCAGTACCAGGAAGAATAAATGAAACATGGTTTAAAGCAGAAAAAGTTGGAACTTATTATGGTCAATGCTCAGAACTTTGTGGAATTAAACATGCATTCATGCCAATAACTGTAAGGGTGGTTTCTGAAGAAGAATATCAAGAATGGTTAACAGGTGCGAAAATTAAATTTGCAAAAGAGATTATAGAAGAAGATCAATTTAAAAAACTAGCGAGTAAATAATATGTATACACAAACAGCATCAAACGACGATCATCATACACCTACCGGTTGGAAGCGTTGGGCTTATTCAACAAACCACAAAGACATTGGAACAATGTATTTAATATTTGCAATTGTTGCGGGTGTAATTGGTACTGCATTCTCAGTTTTAATGAGAATGGAATTGATGCATCCTGGAGATGGGATTTTAGCTGGAAACTATCATTTATATAATGTCTTAGTTACTGGTCATGGGTTGATCATGATCTTTTTTATGGTAATGCCAGCAATGATCGGTGGCTTTGGTAATTGGTTTGTTCCAATTATGATTGGTGCACCAGATATGGCATTCCCAAGAATGAATAACATTTCATTTTGGTTGTTACCCACATCATTCATTTTATTAATAATGTCAATTTTCATGGATGGCCCTCCGGGTCAAACAGGTGTTGGTGGCGGATGGACTATTTATCCTCCTTTATCATCTACAGCTGGTCAACCAGGTCCAGCAATGGATTTTGCTATTCTAAGTTTACATTTAGCTGGAGCTTCTTCAATTTTAGGTGCAGTAAATTTTATTACTACAATTTTGAATATGAGAACGCCTGGTATGACACTGCATAAAATGCCTTTATTTGCGTGGTCAATATTAGTTACTGCATTCTTGTTATTATTATCGTTACCAGTTTTAGCAGGAGCAATTACAATGCTTCTAACTGACAGAAATTTCGGAACAGCTTTTTTCGATGCGCAAACTGGTGGAGATCCAGTTCTATTCCAACATTTATTCTGGTTCTTTGGTCACCCAGAAGTTTATATTTTAATCTTACCAGGTTTTGGAATGATCAGTCATATTGTTTCAACATTTTCTAGAAAACCAGTTTTTGGATATTTAGGAATGGCTTATGCAATGGTTGCAATTGGAATAGTTGGTTTTGTTGTTTGGGCTCACCACATGTACACAGTAGGTTTAAGTACAGACACAAAAGCATATTTCTTAGCTGCAACTATGATTATTGCAGTTCCTACTGGTATTAAGATTTTTTCATGGATCGCCACAATGTGGGGAGGTTCTATTTCATTTAAAACGCCAATGGTTTGGGCTTTAGGATTTATATTTTTATTTACAGTCGGTGGAGTTACAGGTGTAGTTCTTGCAAATGCTGGTGTTGATACCGCAATGCATGATACATATTATGTCGTTGCTCACTTTCATTACGTTTTATCATTAGGAGCTGTATTTGCTATTTTCGCTGGTTTTTATTACTGGTTTGGAAAAATGAGTGGTTATGAATATTCAGAGTGGATGGGTCAATTACATTTCTGGTTAACATTTATTGGAGTTAATTTGGTTTTCTTTCCACAGCATTTCTTAGGACTTGCAGGAATGCCTAGAAGATATGCAGATTATCCAGACGCGTTTGCCGGATGGAATTATATTTCATCAATTGGCTCATATATTTCAGTAATTGGATTGGTAGTATTTTTTGCTAATTTAATTTATGCTTTCTCGAAGAAAAAAGCTGCAGCACAAAACCCATGGGGAGAGGGTGCTACAACTTTAGAATGGACTGTACCATCTCCACCTAATTTTCATACTTTTGAAGAATTACCAAAGTTTGAGGATGAAGAAGGTGTTGAAAAATCTACTAGTTAAAGATTTATTTAGATTTTTTAACTTTTAAATTAATGATTAAGTCTAAATTAAAAAATAGAAATTTAAGTCAAGAAGACGCTTTTAATTTATCTGAATTGTTTAAGTTAATGAAGCCAAGAGTTATGTCTTTGGTTATATTTACTTGTGCAGTTGGTTTATTAATGGCTCCAAATATTATTCCAACAAAGGATGCAATAATTGGAATTATTTTAGTTTCAATTGGCGCAGGTGCTGCTGGAGCTTTAAATATGTGGTATGAGTCTGATCTTGATGCACTAATGACAAGAACTTGTCTTAGACCAATTCCCACAGGTAAAGTTAATAAAAATCAAGCTTTAGTTTTTGGAATTTCTCTTTCGATATTTTCTGTAATTGCACTTGATTTTTACTCAAATAGAATATCAGCCGCTTTATTACTGTTTACTATTTTGTTTTATGTTTTCGTTTATACAATATGGTTAAAGAGAAAAACTCCACAAAATATTGTTATTGGTGGTGCTGCAGGAGCATTACCACCTGTTATTGGCTGGACTATAGCTACTAATTCTCTTTCTTTAGAGCCAATTACATTCTTTTTAATTATATTTTTTTGGACCCCATCACATTTCTGGGCTTTAAGTTTGTATAAATCTGATGATTACAAGAAAGCAAAAATACCAATGCTTCCACTTACTGATGGTGTAGAGAGTACAAAGTTAAATATATTTGTTTATTCACTATTAATGCTCCCAGTAGTTATTTTACCATATGCTATTAATTTTGTAGGTATGGCGTTTTTAATACCATCTTTAATTTTGACAATTTATTATAATTATTTATGTTTCGAACTTTATAAATTTAAGAAAAACAAATTTGATGCAAAAAAAGCAAAAACAATATTTGGATATTCAATTTTATATTTATTCTTAATATTTGTTCTTTTTTTAATAGATAAGATTTTATGATAACACCTGATAAGAAAACAAAGAAAAAAAATATACTAACTGCAATAGCAATATTAGCATTTATGGTTTTTTTATTTGTTTTTACTCTTTATAACGTTGGAGTATTTGATAGGCAGATATGATGAAAGGTAAAACATTAACCCCAATATTGTTAGCAGGAATTTTTGTCCTGATGTTAGGTTTGTCATTTGCTGCAGTGCCTTTATACGATTTATTTTGTAGGGTAACTGGATTTGGAGGAACTACACAGGTTTCAAAAGAAGCTCCAGATATAGTATTAGATAAAGTAGTAAGTGTAAGATTTGATACAAATGTGAACAATCTAGAATGGGATTTTAAAGCAAAATCGAATGTGATTGATGTTAAAGTTGGGCAAGTTAATAGAATAGAGTTCGAGGTTGAAAACTATGGTGATGACACTACTTTTGGAGTAGCGAGCTTCAATGTTTCACCTGCTAGTTTTGGTAAATATTATAGTAAATTAGGATGTTTTTGCTTTGAAAAACAAGAGTTGAAGGCTGGAGAGAAAGCAACTTACGTCATGACTTTTTATTTAGATCCTGAACTGGTAAATGATCCAACAACAAAAAATTTACAAGATGTAACTATGTCTTACACTTTTTTCTCGACAGATTACTATAAACAATCATAATCACGAAAAATGTCAGCAGAAAAAAAACACGATTACCACTTAGTTGATCCAAGTCCTTGGCCAATCTATACCTCTTTTGCATGTTTAGTATTAGCAATAGGTGCAATTTTTTATATGCATAATGGTATTTCATGGGGAATGTATCTTGGTTTAGCTCTATTAATTTATGGTGCTTACATGTGGTTTAGAGATGTTGTAATCGAAGCAGAGCATCAAGGACATCATACACCAGTGGTCCAAATTCATCATAGATATGGAATGACTTTATTTATTGCTTCAGAGGTAATGTTCTTTGTTGCATGGTTCTGGGCATATTTTGATATAAGTTTATTTCCAAATGAATTTGTTGGAAATGTATGGCCACCAAAGGATATAGAAACATTTGATCCTTGGGATATCCCTTTGATAAACACTTTAGTTTTATTATTATCAGGAACAACTGTCACTTGGGCCCATCACTCTTTATTGGAGGATGATAGAAAAGGATTTATACAAGGGTTAACTTTAACAGTAATACTAGGTTTCTTTTTTACGTTATTACAAGCATATGAATACCATCATGCTACTTTTACCTACTCGGGCCATATTTATGGAGCAGTATTTTATATGGCAACAGGTTTCCATGGTTTTCACGTAATAATTGGAACAATTTTTTTGGCGGTATGTTTGTGGAGAGGAAGGCTTGGTCATTTCACAAAAGATCATCATTTTGGATTTGAAGCAGCTGCTTGGTACTGGCATTTTGTTGACGTAGTGTGGCTCTTCTTATTTGCTGCAATATATATTTGGGGAAGTTAATATTTATCCTTGAAGAATAAATTTCTATTTTCAGTATTTGTTTATTTTATTATTTTAACTCTTATCTTCCTAGGGTTTTGGCAAATTTATAGATTAAATTGGAAATTAGAATTAATTGAGCAAATAGAAAATTCTTTAAAAAACGACCCAGTGGAATTATCCAACGTTGAAAAAAAAAACTATCTTAGAATAAAGACGAGTGGAGATATTGATTTTGACAAACAAATATACTTGTACAATTTAAATGATGTAGGCAAACCTGGATTTGAGGTAATTAATCCAATAAAAATTGGTGATGAAAATTACTTAGTTAATAGGGGATGGATATCGTTTGAGAAAAAAAATCTGCCTGAAATAAATATAGTTAATCAAAATCAAATAGTCGGCACTCTTATGCTACAAACTAAACCAAGTACATTCAAGCCTGAAAATGATATTAAAAAAAATTATTGGTTTACTTTGGATAGAGAAGATATTTTAAAATTTACTGGTAGAAATTTTTCAGAGTATGTCATTTATTTAAACGGTGATTATAAAATTCCAAAACCAAGAGTGATTACTGCTAAAATTTCAAATAATCATAAGAAGTATGCAATTACTTGGTTTTCTATGGCGATTTCAATTCTTTTGATATATTTATATTTTAGGAAAAAAAATTATTAAATGAGATACGTAAGTACAAGAGACACATCAAAAACCTTTGAATTTAAAGACGTTTTCATTAAAGGTCTTGCCGATGATGGAGGTTTATTTATTCCAGAAGCATTAGTGAAATATAGCGAAAATGAAGTTAATGATTTTAAAAAACTAAGCTATTCAGATCTAGCTAAAAAAATTGTTTATCCATTTATTGGAAATTTTATGTCAGAGGCTGAATTAAGTAAAATTATTGATAAATCTTACTCCACATTTAGAAAAGACAACATTGTAGATTCCATAAAGATTGGAGACAAAACAATATTAGAATTATTTCATGGTCCTACTCTAGCTTTTAAAGATGTTGCAATGCAACTTTTAGGTAACTTTTACGAATATTACCTAAACAATGAAAATCAAAAAATTAATATTGTTGTTGCCACATCTGGAGACACTGGTGCTGCAGCAATTGATGCAATTAAAGGTAAAAAAAATGTTAATATTTTTGTGCTTCATCCAGATAATCGTGTTTCACCAGTGCAAAGAAAATTAATGACAACAGGTAAACATGAAAATGTATTTAATATAGCTATAAAGGGAAATTTTGATGATTGCCAAAACCTGGTTAAATCTATGTTTGCAGATAAGCAGTTTTCAAATGATATCAAAATGTCAGGGGTAAATTCTATTAATTGGGCGAGGATTATTGCTCAAAGTGTTTATTATTTTTATAGTTATTCATTGGTTGAAAATACAGGAGAACCAACAAATTTTTCAGTACCAACAGGAAATTTTGGAGATGTTTATGCTGGATATTTAGCCAAAAAAATGGGCTTGCCTATAAATAAATTAATTGTTGCAACTAATCAAAACGACATTTTACATAGAGCAATATCAAAAGGTAGTTATGAAGCAGAAAAGGTTTCAGAAACTATTTCTCCTAGTATGGATATTCAAATAGCTAGTAATTTCGAGAGACTTATATTCGATCTTAATAATAAGGACGATGAACAGACTTCTTTAGATATGAAAAATATTAAAGAGAAGGGAAAATATTTAATTGGTGATGATAAATTAAATAAAATTAGAGAAAATTTTTTATCCGCTAGTCTGAGTGAGAATGAGACTTTGGAGGTTATTAAAAAGGTGTATGAAAAATTTTCTGTAGTTTTAGATCCACACACAGCAATTGGATATGGTGCTTTCGAAAAACATAACTTAAAAGGAAATAATATTGTACTAGCAACTGCACATCCATGTAAATTTCCTGATGCTGTTTTCAAAGCTATTAATTTAAAATCTGATTTACCAAAAGAACTTGAGTTTATTTTGAATGAAAAAGAAGAATATGATATAATTGAAAATAATTTAGAAAAAATTAAAAACTACATTAAAGGTAAAACAAAATGAAAATTAAAGAAGGGGAACAACTTCCAAATTCAGAATTTTATTATTTAGACTCAAGTGGAGCAGCAAAAAAAATAACTACAGCAGAAGTTTTTAAAAACCATAAAACAATTGTGATTGGTGTTCCTGGAGCATTTACAAAAGTTTGTTCCGCAAAACATCTTCCAGGGTATGTTAATAATTACGAGGAAGCAAAGAATAAAGGGGTTACAAAAATTATTTGTGTTTCAGTTAATGATCCAAATGTGATGAAAGCATGGGGTGATAGTCAAAAAGTTGAAGATAAAATATTTATGGCTGCAGACCCATATTGTGAATTTACTAAATCAATTGGAGCAGAAATAGATAGACACGATCGGGGTCAGGGAATGAGGTCAGCAAGATATACAATGTTAATTGACGACAATGTTGTAAAGAAAATACAAGCAGAAGAAGATACTGCCACTTGTGAAATTTCAGCAGCTCAAAATTTTTTAAAATTAATCTAAATTTGCTGCTTTTTTAGCTAGTAAGTCCACCTCTTCATTTAAAGGGTTTCCATCATGAGCTTTAACCCAATTCCATTCAATATTAAGCGATTTATTTAAATTATATAGATCAATCCATAAATCTTTATTTTTAACATCTTCTTTTTTTGAGGTTTTCCAATTATTAGCTAACCAAGTATTAATCCATTCAGTTATTCCATTTTTTACATATTGAGAGTCAGTATATATTTTTATTTCAACACCAGGCTTCATATCTTTCAATGCATTAATTGGGGCTAACAACTCCATTCTATTATTTGTTGTATTTTTTTCGTTACCACTAATTTTTTTTATTTCTTTTCCATCATTTATAATTGCAGCCCATCCACCATTACCCGGATTTGTTAAACAAGAACCGTCTGTATAAATTGTAATCATTAATTTAAATAATCTTTAAATGAAATTAAATTATTGTGAGAAAGTAATTTTTGATAATATTCATTAGGGTCTTTAATTTTAATCAATGCTGTTTTTGGTGTATTAGAGTAATCATACAATCTTGTTAATAAATATCTTAATGCTGCGCCTCTACACAAAATATTTATAGATTTTTTTTCTTTCATTGAAATTTTTTTAACGCTTTCATACCCTTTGATTAAATTTTTAATTTTTTTTTTATTTAAATGGAATTTCCTCTTTTTATGATCAAAACAAAGAGCATTGATGCATATAGCAATTTCATACATAAAATAATCATTAGCGGCAAAATAGAAATCAATAATTCCAGAAAGTTTATTATTTTTGAAGAAGATATTATCTATAAATAAGTCACCATGGATAATACCTTTGGGCAATTGTTTAGGCCAATTTTTATTAATATCTTTTAGGTTATTGTTTAAGAATAATTTTAAATTTGAAAACTTTTTTGACTTAAATTTAATACTTTCCAACAAAGGTTTTAAATTCTTAATACCCATCGAATTTTTTCTATTAAGCTTCATTGTATTTGTGACCACATGCATTCGTGCAATTGTTTTACCAACTGTATAACAATCATTTATATTTAATATTTTTTTATCTTTACCTTCTAAGAATGATACAATACATGCAGTTTTATTTTTTAATTTAATAAGATATTTATTATTTCTAGTTTTCAGAGGCTTAGGACAATTTATTTTTGAATTATTTAAATTATCCATCAATTTCATAAAAAAAGGTATTTCTTTTTGTAAAACTCTTTTTTCAAATATAGTTAAAATGTATTTTTTCTTTTTTGATTTAAGAAGATAGTTTGTGTTTTCTATTCCTTGCTTGATACCTTTAAAACTTATTACTTTATTAATATTAAAATTTTTATTAATAATATTAATTTCTTTTTGATTTATTTTTGTATAGACAGCCATTTTTAATTTAATTTTTTGGGAGCTTTAAATACTACATCTTCTTTAATTATTTCAACTTCATCGATACTTATAGAAAATTTATTTTTTAAATCATTAATAAAATTTTCAACCAATATTTCTGGCGCAGATGCTCCTGAGGATATACCTATAGTATTGCAATTTTCTATTAGATCAAACGGTATTGAGCTTTCTGAATGAATAAGTTGTGAATTTTCACAGCCTGATTTTTTTGCCACTTCAACTAGTCTAACAGAATTTGAAGAGTTTCTACTTCCAATAACAAAAAACATGTCACAATTTTTTGCAATATTTTTTACTGCCATTTGACGGTTAGTAGTTGCATAACAAATATCTTCTTTCATTGGTTCTTTTATATTAGGAAAATTGTTTTTTAAAATTTTGATTATTTCTTTTGTATCATCAACTGACAAAGTAGTCTGAGTAATATATGCCAATTTTTTATCTATTTTATTTTGATATTTTGTAGCATCTTCCTCATTTTGGATTAGATCTATAGAACCTTCATTTAATTGACCCATAGTTCCAATTACTTCTGGATGATTTTCATGACCAATTAAAATTATATGGTAACCAGCTTTATTAAGATTTTCTGCTTCTCTATGAACCTTAGAAACAAGTGGACATGTTGCATCAACATAAGTCATTTTATAATTTTTTGCATCTTCAGGTATTTTTTTTGGAACACCATGTGCTGAAAAAATTACTGGTCTTGATTTATCTTTAATCTCCTCCAGCTCTTCGACAAATATTGCCCCTTTATTTTTTAAATCATCTACAACATACTTGTTATGGACTATTTCATGACGCACATAAACTGGAGCTCCAAATTTTTGTATAGATTTTTCAACTATTTCAATTGCTCTTTCTACCCCAGCACAAAATCCACGAGGTGCAGATAATAATATTTTTAATTCTTTATTTTTCATTTTTTTCTAAAAAATATTCCAGCAATATATGTGGAAAGGTTAAAGACGCCAAACCTATAAATATTATTTTTAAAATTGCACTATCTAAATTGTATGAATTACTCAGCAGATATAGTGCAATAAAAGAAAAAACACCTGTCATAATGGTTAAAGGTAAAGCTTTTTTAACAAACAATTTAAATCCATTAGCTACACTATTTGAATCAAGCTCAATAGCTAGTGAAATTGAATGCCTAATGGAATGTAAAAAACAGAAGTAAACAGTAAAAGCTAGTAGGGGAGATAAATAGTAATTTAATATTAAAATTGAAAAATAATCTAAAAAAATTACAAATTTTTTGATTTCAAAATTCTTAAAGAAAAGAAAAATACTAGACAATGTGCTGCTGATGATTCCTATTTGAATTACTTTATTTGTCTCAATAAAATTTAAACTTGAATAAAATACCTCATTATCAATTAATAATAATTTGAAAATAGCTATAGTTTCCTGAAAATTAAAATATAAAGGTGCAAGTATAATTAAAAATCCTTTAAAAAAATAAAGTATTTGAGTGAAATAAGATCTATCATTTATTAAAAATTGTGTATCTTCTTTACCAAAGTGGTAGGAGGCGATTGTTAAAAAAAGAACTAAAGTCATAGATGGTAATACTATCCAAGTTATTACGACTGTTGCTGAAATTAGAA